>JAVBUI010000070.1:0-12796 GCA_031555495.1 Victivallaceae bacterium
GGCAGCGAGCGCCTTGTAGGAGCGTAGCCGTCAGGCGGAGCGACGGGTCCAGGGCCGCGAGGCCCAGGCGCAGATCCCAAAGGGCGCGGAGCCCGTTGGTGGAGTGTGAGGTGAAACCTCGCCGTCCTCGCCCGGGCGCAGCCCAGCTCAAGAAACGCGACGTTAGTCGCGGTGCGGAGCCCGGTCAAAGCGAAGGCGGGCGCAAAGCGCCTGCCGGAGCGACCGTTGGGGAATCGACGCCGTCCAAAAAAATCAATCGCGCCGCGATTTGACAAAATCCAAAACACGCGATATACTTGAGAAGATACCAACTCAAAAATGGAGTCTTCTATGAAACGGCTGCTGCTTTTTCTGACGCTGGCGCTGACCGCGGTTCCACTGTTCGGCGAAGTCTGGAAACACGCCGAAACCGGCCTCGAGCTGCCGGAGACGGCCGGAGAATTCAAGCGCGCCGGGGTGCATACCTACAAGCAAGCTCCGCTCGGCGTGTCGCTCAAGTACCTCAAAGGTCCGATCGTCGCCGACGTTTACATCTACAATATGAACGAGAGCGACATTCCGAACGGCATTTCCAAACAGAGCGTCTTCCAACTGGCGTCAGCCGCCAGGGACATCAAGGAAATGGAAAGACTCGGCCACTACTCAGGAGTAACGCTCGGCGAACTCAACGCCGTATTGATGTTCGAAGACGAGGCAAAGCACTACAAATTCCCGCTGCATCACCTGCAAGGTGGATATACCCTCAACGGAGAGGCGAAACAAAGTCACATTTTTCTCTTCGGCTGGAAAAAGAATTTCATCAAAATGCGCATCACCTACCCGAAACAAAACGCCGAACAATCGTTCAAAGACGTAATCGATTTCCTGAATGCGCTGGAGCCCTGCTTCGAATTCGAAAAAAATCCGCCGGAACGGCCGCAAGAGCAGAAACCGATTGCGCCCTGAAGCCGTTTTTTTTGACAGGCTTTCTTGAAATCGCCTCTTTTCTGTGGTATATTGCATGGTTCAGGCCACATCTCGACACAGAAAGGAGGCGATCCGCCCTATGAGTTCAGCCGTCATGTCTTTCGCTTTGCTGTCGCTGCTGCTGGTCACCGGCAAAGTGCTCCGCGTTTATATCCCCCTCTTTCAACGGCTTTATCTGCCAAGCTCGGTAATCGGCGGCCTGCTTGGCTTGCTGGTCATTCAGCTTGGCGGCTCTTTTCTTCCACAGGAATGGTACGCGCCGTGGCAGCAGCTGCCGGGCTTCCTGATCAATGTGGTTTTCGCCTCGCTTTTCCTCGGCGTCGCCATTCCCGGCATCGGCCGCATCTGGCAGATCGCCGCACCCCAGTTCTGCTACGGGCAGCTGATCGCCTGGGGGCAGTACGTGGTCGGACTGGGACTGGTCATCGTGCTGCTGACGCCGGTTTTCGGCGTGAGCCCCCTCTTCGGAACGCTGCTGGAAATCGGCTTCGAAGGCGGACACGGCACCGTCGGCGGGCTGGCTTCGACCTTCGACTCCCTCGGCTGGCCGGAAGGGCGCGACCTCGGCTACACGGTCGCCACGCTGGGCATGATTTCCGGGGTGGTGTTCGGCATGGTGCTGATCAACTGGGCGGTCCGGCGCGGACTGGTCAAAAACATCCGCACCTTCCGGGACCAGACCCCCGCCGAACGGCGCGGCATCTGGCCGGTCAGCCGGCAGCCGGCGGCGGGACGCCAGACAGTCCAGGCCGATTCGATCGATTCGCTGGCCTTTCACCTGGCCATCCTCGGCTTGGCGGTGCTGCTCGGCTATGTCTTCAAACAAAGCTTCATCGCACTCAATACGGTCATGCCGGAAGGTATCCAAAAGCTCCGGGTGCTGGAGAGCTTCCCGCTTTTTCCGTTGTGCATGCTCGGCGGCTTGCTGCTGCAAGTGGCGATGGCCCGGCTGCGGGTCGACTTTCTGGTCGATCACGGCCAGATGCAGCGAATTTCAGGCGCAACACTGGATTTCCTGGTGGTGGCGGCCATCGCCTCGATCCGGCTTGAATTCGTGTTCAGCTACTTCTGGCCGCTCTTCTTTCTCTTCATCTTCGGCGTAGCATGGAACCTCTTTGCGGTGCTCTATGTGGCAAGAAGGATGCTCCCCTCAACCTGGTTCGAACAGTCGATCGCCGAATTCGGCCAGTCGATGGGAGTCACCGCCACCGGACTCCTCCTGCTTCGCACCGTCGACCCGGAGTCGAAAACCATCGCGCCGCAAGCCTTCGGCTACAAACAGCTGCTTCACGAACCGATCATGGGCGGCGGCCTCTGGACCAGCACCGGCGTGGTCCTGGTGGCACACCACGGCAGCGGCATGGTCTGGTGCATCGCAGCCGTCGCGATGATCTTCTGGCTGATCTTCTGGCGGTTCTTCGTCAAACCGGTCATGAGCCGCTGAATGTAGCGGGGGAGAAAGAAAAAATTTTGAGGAATTTTTTTCTTCCTCCCCCGAACCCTCTCCAACTTTTCAAACCTTTTTGTGCTCGGCGCTTTTTCTTTTTTGCATCGAAAAAAAGAAAAAGCGCAGGACATAGAAGTTTTTGTAAAAGATGAGGGGGTTCGGGGGAGAAGAAAGCAACTTTTTTCAAAAAGTTTTGCCTGCTCACGGAAGACTTACTGCGTCACAGCAGACGCACCAATTTGTTTCTGGCTTTCACGTCCCCCTGGTCGGCGGATTTGCGGTACCATTTGATCGCTTCATTCGTATCCTGCGGCACGCCTTTTCCAACATGATAACAGTCACCTAAACTGGTTTGGGCGGCGGCGTACCCCTGATCAGCGGATTTGCGGTACCAGATTGCAGCTTTGCGGTCGTCCTGCGGAACGCCCCTGCCTTTGGCGTACGAATCGGCCAGATTGGCTTGGGCGTATGGTTCGCCTTGCTCGGCGGCTTTGCGGAACCAGTTCGCGGCTTCGCGATGGTCCTGAGCGACGCCCCTGCCTTCGCCGCAGAAAATCCCCAATTCGTTCTGCGAGACGGCATCGCCCTGGTCGGCGGCGAGACGATACCATTTTGCCGCCTCGGAGTCATTCGGCTTCACCCCTTTGCCGTCGCGGTAACAATCGCCCAGCTTGTTCCGGGCTTTTGCGTTCCCCTGCTCCGCCGATTTCCGGTACCATTGGGCCGCTTTGCGTTCACTGCGGAGAACGCCCTCCCCATAGGCATAGCAGGTGCCTAAATTGAGCTGTCCATAGGCATCGCCCTGGTCGGCAGCTTGGCGAAACCATTTTGCGGCTTTGGAATGATCTTTGGCGACTCCATGCCCACCGTCATAGCAAATCCCGAGTTTGTTTTGCGCCTCGACATGCCCTTGATCCGCGGCCAGGCGATAGCATTCGACGGCGGCGGAGCGATCTTCCGGCACGCCTTTCCCATAATAATAGCAGTTGCCCAGATTAAACCGGGCCCGGGCGTTCCCCTGCCCGGCGGCTTTGCGATACCAATGGATTGCGAGGGCGTAATCCCGGGGAATTCCTTTGCCGTGTTCATAACAAAATCCCAGATTGTTCTGTGATTTTGCCTCGCCTTGTTCGGCGGCCAGCCGATACCACTTGACCGCAAGGGCGTAATCCCGGGCAACGCCCCGGCCGTTTTCGTAGCAAAAGCCAAGGTTGTGCCGGCCATTTGCATTCCCCTGTTCGGCGGCCAGCCGAAACCATTTCACGGCTTCGGAATCATCATGAGCCACGCCTTTGCCGTAGTAATAGCGGAACCCCAGACTGACTTGAGCTTCGGCATCCCCCTGTTCGGCAGCCCGACGGATTTCCGAAAGCGATTTCGGGCGGGGGCCGCAGCCGGTAAAGAGTATCGCAACCACGCAGATGAAAGCAAGGAATTTTCCCGACATGATGCACCTCGCGAAGAATATTTGCCGATCAAAACCATTTTCGGGACATAAAAAGTGGTACCAGGGACGGGACTCGAACCCGCAAGGTTATTAACCGATTGATTTTAAGTCAATTGCGTATGCCATTCCGCCACCCTGGCCTGATCGGGACCGGAAGGACCGTTCCGCCTCAGTGGACGAAACGGTCATCTTTCAACTATAGCCGCCGAAACGGGTTTTTGCAAGCTCACAGCCCCGGTTTGATTCCGATTTTTTCGCTTTCGCCGTTGCTGCGGAGCTCCGGCGCGTAAACGCCGGTCGCGGTCGGAGCCAGCGCCTGGAAGGCACCCGGCTGGCGGGCGCGGAGCCGGTAGCGGATCTGGTTTTCCCCGCGCCCGAGGCGGTGCAAATAGAAACGGCTTTCGCTCAAGCCGTATTCGGCGTAAACGCCATAGCGTCCCGGGAGCGGACCGCTGACCGGATTCACCGGCTCCGTCCCCCCGGCCCGGGGATCGGCGACGACCACGTAGTCGAAATCGTTCGACGACTTGATATTGAGTTCGACTTCGAGCTCGGCGCCGCTCGGCAGGTCTTCGCCCGGCAGCAACCGCTCCAGCCGGACGCTTTCGGCGGCGGCGGTCGTCGGGCGGGCCTTGTCGTCGGCGACCGTTATCGCCGAAACTTGCGGAACGACCCGGTAAAGCACACGCTCGACGGTCAGCTCTTTGCCCGCCGGTGTGATTTGGGCCGCCTGATTGTAATAACTCAAATAAGCAGCCCAATAGGCCCGGCCGCGACCGCTTCTCCGGATGGTGACGGTATGTTTTCCCGCAGTCAGGAGATCGCCCGGGACCTCTACCGAATTCTTCTCCTGCCAGATCGAATCCCCGGCAAAGCGCATTTTGCGGAGGCTCGTCCCGTCAAAAAAGACCTCGACCGTCTCGTCGGCGGCAAGTTCGCCGCTTTTCTCAAGGAACGCTCCCAGCGCCGTCACCCCCGCCCCCAGCGAACGGATCGAGACGCGGGAGGGCGCGTTGCGGAGATTGCGCACAATGTAATTGGCGAGCCGGGGAACTTTGGAATCGTCCGGTTTTGCCGCCAGCAGCAACCGCAGATAAGCGGCCTGCGTCATCACGTCGTCGCCGTACCACCAGAAACAGAGCGAATGCGGAACCTTAAGGAAACCGCTCTGGTTGCGGTCGTCGGACTGATAATATTGTTCAAGGTTGACCAGCAGCGCGTCGGCTCCGGCACGGTCGCCGCCAAGCGTCATCGCCTCGCCCAGCAGCGCGATGCCGAAAGGCGTGAGGGCGTTGGTCCGTTGCTCAAACAACAGCTGCGCCAGGTCCGCCCGGTAACGTTCGACCCGGGTCAGCGCCAGCAGAACCCTTGCATCGATATTGCCTGGCCCGCCTTTTTGGTTTTTCCAGCGCTCCAGGGTCTGGTCGGCGATGCGCGACAGGTAATCCCCCGCCCGTTTGAGCACCTCCTCCCTGACCGCAATGCCGGAGGATTTGGCCTGAAGCAGTGCTTCGACCGCTTCGACCGTGGTATCGGGGTAACTCGTCTCATTGCGCCCGGAGAACCAGCCCCAGCCGCCGTCGCTGTTGACGATGCCTTCGAGCATCTTGACGGAATCGGCGGCGGCTTTTTCCAGTTCGGCGTTGTCGTCGAGGGGGTTGCGCCGGTAGCTAGACCAGAGCTCGGCGCGGTCGCGGCCGCCGGCGAGTTCGGCGTAGTTTCCTTTGTATTTGCCGAAGAGTTCCGGCGGCACCCCGGCCTTGCGCATCGCGTCCCGGGCGGCGAGCGCCGGAGCGAAACTGGCGGCAATGCTGAAAACGTTCTTCGGTCCCTTCCCCGCCAGCCACGGCAGGAGTTCCAGCATCGCCATCGCCGACGACGGCGCCGCGTTGACCGAGAACCGGACCGAACCGGGACGGGCGGTCGCCGGAATTTCAAAGCTTTCCTCAGCCTGATCGCCGTCGAGAATGCCCGAGAAGCCGAAGAGCTGGAGCGCCCCCTGCTGCTTGATTTCAATTGTTTCGCGCAACGCGTCGCCTCCCTCGGCGGCGGCGGCGGCGGCGGAAAGGATGAACTCGGCCTCGCCGGGGCGGACGGCGGAGACTTGCCACTCCAGCACCGCCTTGCCCTGCGGCGGAACGACGACTTCGTTGGACGGGGCGGAGAGAACGGCGACATTGTCGGGAACCTTGAGCGTCACTTTGAGCGTGCGCGGCTCGGTTCCGTAATTGTGGACGATTGCGGTGGCGGCGCTGGCGTCGCCCTCGACCATAAAACGCGGCAATGACAGCCGGGCGATGATCTCCTTGCTGACGATCACTTCCGTTTCGCCCTCGCCGACCCGGAGGCCGTCGGCGAACGACCAGACTTTGATCTTCCAGGTGGTCAGATTGTCGGGGTAACTGAATTTAAGCTTCAAACTCCCGTCGCTTTCGAGAACCCTGCGGGGCACCCACAAGATCCGCCCGAAAAATTCGGAGCGCACCGAAACATCCCCTCCCGTTTCCGCGCCCGCCGCCGCGTCATTCGACTCTGAAGCACCAGACGCAAAGGCAGCCTCCAGCGGCGCTCCGGCGGACTTGGTCTTCAGCCCCCTCTGACGGGGAAGGCCCCAACTATATTCCCTTTCCATCCCGGACGGCGGGAACAAAGGCTCCACCGACTGATCGCTGAAGAGGAAGGGCCCGACGTCGAAATTACCGGCAAGCTGCGACTGGAAATAGCGTTTCCAGCCCCAGAAGAAACGGTGGAGTTCCGGCGCCATGACCGCGCCGGGAACGCCGTCGAGGGCGGCGTCATAGATGCTCACGGTGACGCTTCCCCTGACCGATTTGCCCTCGGAGTCAGTGACAAAGATCTCGAGCGAACCGGGCATTCCGGGTCGGACTTTGGTTTCCGGTGTTTTAACGGCGACGTTGAGGATTTTTTTCTCCGGCGGCACTACGATTTCTTTTTGTTCGCGATACAACTTGCCGCCTGAGACCAATACCACCTCGATGAAAAAGTTCGGCTGGGTGCTCCGGTCGATATCGAGCGTCAGGACTTCAGCGTGTTCGTTGAAGTGAAGCACCCGGAAATCGTCCGCCGCGCCGTTGCTTCGGATAAAAACGAAAAAGGTGCCTGACGGAAAACGGCTGTTGAAGAGAATCCACGCTTTGTCCCCGACCCGGTATTCGGCCCGGTCGGTCGAGATTTCAAGCGGAAGCTCGGAAAAGAGCCCCTCGCCCGGCAGCTTTTCTCCGGTCACGCGGACCGGCAGCGAAAAATCGGCGCGGCTGCCGTCGTCGGCGGTCAAAGTCCCGCAAGCGGCAAAGACACCGCTTTCGGCGAGCGCGAAAGGAACGGTGATGAATTCGGCTTTGCCATCGGAGGCGAATTCAAGCGTTCGGAGCGCGGGCTCCTGCTGTTTGACAACTCCGTTTTCAAGCGTCTGCCGATAAATTTTCACCTCTCCCTTCCCGGCGATGGGTTTGCCGTCCGGCGTCCGGGGGGCAATTTGAAGCCGAACCGTTTCGCCGGGAGCGAAAAAGCCGCAGGCGGTATAGGCAAAAAGCCGGAAGGGATTCGCCGCGACGATCACGTTCCCCGAAGCATTGACCGGCTTCCGGGCGCTGTCGGTGACCTCGGCCTCAAAGCGCAAATCGGAATCCGCCGCGCCGTAACGGACGCCCAGCAAGGCGGTTTCAACTTCGACTTTGAATTCGCCATTGGAATCGGTCCGCCCCCCGGTTTCGAGAATCAACTCGGGCGGCTGATAAGAGAGCGCTGAGCCCCCGAAATCCCACGCCGTCGAACAGCGCCAGTACCACGCACCGTAGAGCCAGTCCCAAGGTCCCCGGAAGAAGGGCGACGCCTGATGGGCGGAGCGGGTTACTTTGACCTTGACTTCCGCATCGGCGACCGGGGCGCCGAAATAATAATCGGCGCGGACGTTCGCTGTGATTTTCTCCCCCGCCCCGACCGGGACATCGGGAGCGACAAACAAAACTTTGTATTCCGGCTTGATGAATTCCTCGACCCGGCAGACCGTGTTTCCGTAAATATGGTGCCCGTCGCGGACGGAGACCCGGTACATTCCAAGCTCGGCATCGGGACCGGTCGGGAGGCTGACGGAAAAACTCCCGAAGCTGCTGGTGGTATAATTCCGATCGAGCACCTTGCTCCCGCGCGGGGAATGGATTTCGACTTGCAGCTTCCGGTAGGAGCAATCCTTCTCGGGTTCGACGACGTCGTAGCCGGCTTTTCGCAAATAGCATTCGAGCTCTATCGTTTCGCCGGGCCGGTAGATCGGGCGGTCGGCGATGAAGTAAGCCGACAATCGCTGCTGCTCAAGCCCGGAATTCGCAGCGCCGAAAAACTGCCCCGTCCAGGCGGCCGCCTTGCCGTCGGCGGAGCGGACCACCGTCCAGCCATGCCGGTACGGCGTGACGGGAATCGCCGCCTGGCCGAAACGGCCGCTGACGCCTTCGGCTTCCAGCCACTTGGCGCGGACCCGCCCTCTGTATTCGGTGAGCTGGGCCGGGGAGCGGGCATATTGTTGTTCGAGCCGGTATGTGGAAATGCGCGCCCCTTCCACGGGTTCTCCGGAAACCGCGTCGACGACGAAGAACTGCGCCGCTCCCGCCCCCGGGCGGGACCAGAAAATCAGGCTGTTGACCGCAAAAAGCATCTGCGCGCGGTTCCCCCCCTTGACTTCGGCGGAGAGAAGATAGAAACCTCCCGAGAGCGCGGGAAGGTCAACCGCGCCTTTGCGGTCGCTGTGATCGGAGGCGCCCTCAAGCGTCCGGTTCCAGCTCCGTTCCGGCCTGGCGGGTTTGGCATTGAGCAGGGGAATTGCGTCGAAAGCGAAGTTTCCGGTCAATTCGGCTTCACCCTCCTTGCTGGGGCGTGAAACGGTGTCGCGCCACTCCTTCCAGAGCGCGTCGAAATTGACTTCCTGAATCGAAAATTCGACCTCTCCCGCATTGCGGAAAAAGAAATCGGCCGTCATTTTCTCCCCGACCGTAAACGGCCCGCGGTTTTCGAAATGAAGCAGCGGCGCGGTCAACTGCCGGTAACGTTCGTTAACGCTCTGATTGTCGGCCGAAATCTTGCGGTAACGCGCCAGCAGCGCCGCCGCGCGGTCGAACTGGCAGCGTTGGATGCGAAACCCGGCCAGACGGTCCAGCGCGGTCAACGAATCCGGGTGTGAAGCGAGGTAAGCTTCGTAGAGTTTCAAGGGATTGTACTCATCTTTCAGCGGGAAGCGGCGGACGCCGCAGACCAGATGCGCGATCGATTCGTCATCGCCGAGTGCGCGAAGCGATTCTTCGCCGCCCGGCAGGACCGCCCGATCGGCCCAATCGCCGGAATCGAGCGTCGCAAGCCCGATCTGGCTCTCAAGGAAATCAGCCCACTTCAATGTATCTCCGGCTTCGGCGAGCGCCCAGCGATAGCGTTCTCCATCGTTCCGGGCGGCAGCAAAGCTTGGCGCGAGCGGATAAAGCACCGGGTTGCCGTCGTCATCGGCAGGCGCGTAGCGGATGTATGGGCCGGAAGGGACATTGAATGCGGAAGCGCGGTCAAGAGCGGTCAACTCCTGCAGCCGCCAGCTTGATCCGGCCTCACGATTGCGGAGCAGCAGACCGGAGAAAGCGCGAAAAAAATCCTGTCTCATCTCACTTGCCGGCAGCTTTTCCGCCTCCGGCAGTGCGGCGGCGAAGCGCTTCAGCAAGGCGAGCCGGTCGACCTCGGCACTGTTGACGACCTCGCCGTCGCCGTGATCACCGCGTCCGCGCACGAATTCGTCATTGACGATTCGCCCGTAAGCAGGGACTTGCAGCTCCGCCGCCGCCGTCAATATCTCCGGCGAATCGGGATGCCGGGCGAGCGAATCGACGAGCAAGCGGTCGAATTCGCGCTCGTTTCCAAGCTCAAAGAGCGATTGCGCGGCATCGCGGAAAAGCTTCCGGAGCGGCAGATTTCCGTTCGGTTCGACTTCGCCGGTCAGAAGCTCGCGCCCGAGCCCGGCGGCGGCGCGGTAATTACCCGCCCCGTAAGATTTCTCGAACTCCATATATTTCCGGTCATAAGCGGCGCGTTCGAGCGCCGGGAGCGGCAAAGCGGCGGCCAACAGCGCCAACAAAACCCAAAAATTTTTCATATACACCTCCAGATGCCACCAATATACAATCGCACCGGAGAATTACCAAATGCGTTTGCGGCTCTCCGGGACTTTTTTTTGCCGCTTTTTTACAGTGATCCCTTGACGAATCACGAATTAAGGCGTACTTTTTGTAGCAATACAATCAACTTACGGTGAAGCAAAAATGACCAATCCGACGTTTGCCCTGATCATCGACGGCAAACCGTACCTGCCGAAGATCAACTATCTGCATCGCCGCTTTTTCTACGGCGAAGGGCTCGATCTTCACACCCACCCGGAATACCACTTCATTCTGGTTTCGGCGGGACAATGCGAATTCCTGACCCCGAACCGCCCCCCGATCCGTTGTCCGCGCAATACCCTGATCGCGATCAACCCCAATCTGCCGCACACCAACCGCACCGAAATGCTGCGCGGCGTGGAACACAGCTGCGTCATTTTCGCGCTGGTCGATGAAGAGGGAAACTATTGTACGCGGCCGATGCAGTCGTTTTTCAACATCGATTCGCCGCAGGAGTTTTTCATCGAAAACCTGACCGAGGCGGAGGCGGAAGGCTTCTTCCAGCAGGTCCTGCTGGCGGCGGACTTGCGCGGTTCCAGCCATGAATTCGCCGCCAACGCGGCGCTTTTCGAGTTGATCACGCTCGGCTTGCGGCTGTCGCTCAGAAGCGAATTCCGGCTCGAGCCCCGGATCGGGCGGCATGAGAAGATCGCCGCGGCGGTCCGTTCCATCGTCGAGGAAAAACTCAACGCGCCCGGGTTGTCGCTCTCCAAGCTCGCCAAGCAATTGGAGCTCCACCCCAATTACCTCAACAAAATTTTCACTGAATCGGAAAAGCGTCCGATCGGGGAATTCATTCTCCACCGGCGTTTGCTGCGGGCCCAGCAGCTTCTGGTCAGCACCCGCCGGATCAAGGACGTGGCCGCGCTCTGCGGCTTCGCCACCCAGAATTACTTCACCCGGATTTTCCGCCAGCGCATCGGCTGTACGCCGAGCGAATACCGGGCCGCGCCGCCGTCTCGGGGAGAGCAAGGCGAATAGCGTTACTTTGTATAGCGGTCCATCAATTTACGCATTTCGGCCACCGCCGGGCCGATGCCGGTGAATACCGCGCGGGCAACGATGCTGTGCCCGATATTAAGTTCGTGAAGATGTGGAATTTCGAGAATACCGTCGATGTTGACGTAGTCGATCCCATGGCCCGCATTGACTTTGATGCCAAGCGAATCCGCCAGTTTCGCCCCGGCGATCAGCCCGTCGAGCACCCGGCGGCGCTCCGCGCCCTCGGTGTTGGCGTAATGTCCGGTGTGGAGCTCGATATAATTCGTCTTCAGCTTTGAAGCCATCTCGATCTGGGCCGGAACCGCGTCGATGAAGAGGCTGACCACGATGCCGAGGTCCTGCAGTTTCCTGACCGCATCCCCGACCCGGCCGGCCTGGCCGACCACGTCGAGGCCGCCCTCGGTGGTGAGTTCCTGGCGTTTTTCGGGGACCAAACAGCAGCTGTGGGGCTTGAGCCGGGCGGCGATGCCGAGCATTTCTTCGGTCACGGCCATTTCCATATTGAGGTAACGGACTTTGGCCGCGAGCGCGGTCAAATCGGCGTCGTTGATGTGGCGGCGGTCCTCGCGCAGATGGGCGGTGATTCCCCACGCGCCCGATTGTTCACAGATCAGCGCGGCCTCGACCGGGCTGGGTTCCAGGGCCAGCCGCGCCTGGCGGATGGTGGCGACGTGATCGACGTTGACTCCAAGATTCAGCATGATTCCCCTCCGCTTTCAGAGATGAGTTTGTTCAATTGGAAGAGTTCCACTTCCCAGCCGTCGGGTTCGAGCCCGACCGGGTGGAAGATGACTTTGAGCGGCCGGAGCGTAAATGCGAGCGGCCGGATGGTTTTCGCCAGCAGTTTCGGCGTAAGATGGTTGCCGCTTGCCGCGTCGTAATAGAATTCCATCGTCCGGACCGAAAAAGCGACCGGACGGAGCACATTTTCGCCGAGTGCGGCGAAGGCCGCCTCGTGGGGATGGAGCTCGGCCAGCACACCGAGGTGTTTGCCCGGAAGCTCCTGCAAAAAGGCTGCCAGTTTCCCTGCCGACAGCGACGGATCGGGCAACCGGAGGGGAAGTTCGAAGTCGACTTTGATCCCGTCGAGCGCGCCGCAGAAGCTTCGCAGCATGGCGAGAAGGTTTTCGCGGTAGCCGGGGTCGTTTTCGGCGGAGGTGATGTCGAAGGAGGCGGAGACGGCGGGAATTCCGGCGTTTTTGGCTTCGACGGCGCGTTGTTTGAGTTGTTTCAGGAATTCAAGCCGGAGCCGGAGGTTTTCGCCGGGCGTGAGGGAACAGAGGCCGCGGTCGAGGAGGTCGCCGCAGAGGAGCCGGGTATTGGCGAATTCGCCAAGGCGGCGGACGGAGTCGGGACAGTCGAGGAGGATCGACGGGATTTTGAGTAAAGACAAAGAAGCGGGCAATGGAGGCAAAGCCGCGAGGTGCTCGGCGGTGTCGACCGCGACGCCGTATGTGAGTTGTTGTGCCGTCATGTGTGTGTTTCCTATTATCCCGAGGCCGACGGTCGGCCGGGGTTTCCAAAGGGCGCGGAGCCCTTTGGTGGAGTGTGAGGTGAAACCTCACTGACTTCACCCGGGCGCAGCCCAGCTCAAGAGAGCGGAACGCAGTTCCGCCCTGAGCCCGGCCCGAGCGGAGGCCGCCAGGCCGAAGCGACGTCATCCAACCGATATCGTCGACCGGACAAGTCCGGGCGGTCACTATGATGCAAGGTTCCGCGTGTTGCTTC
>JAVBUI010000393.1:0-7145 GCA_031555495.1 Victivallaceae bacterium
GGAGCGCCTCGGCCTCCACGAATCGCCTCAGAGCGCAATCCATTGCTCCGGAGCTTATTGCGACGCATTACCCGGCGCGGCGGCGCCCGGCACCCGGAATCTCTGGATGTTCGGCCTCGCCCAGATGCTCGGAACGGTTTCGCCCGAAATGTTCGAAGAATTTGAAATCGAGCCCAATCTGCCGGTGTTCGAGCGTTTCGGCCTGGTCTACTACGGCTGCTGCGACCCGCTCGACGGCCGGATGAAACAAGTGAAGCGAATTCCGCATCTCCGCAAAATTTCGGTAAGCCCCTGGGCCAAAGAAGCGGTGATGGCCGCCGAAATCCAGGGCGGTTACGTCTATTCGCGCAAACCCTCGCCGTCGCAGCTGGCCTTCCCGGCCTTCGACGAAAAGGCGGTCCGCGCACATCTCCGTGCCTCGATCGACCTCTGTCGCGACCACGGCTGCCCGCTCGAGCTGATCCTGAAAGACATCAGCACCGTGCGCCACGACCCCGAGCGGCTCTTCCGCTGGGAAAAGATCGCGATGGAGGAAGTCACCCGCCACGGGTAAAACGCCTGTCAGGAATATCGGCTGAAAAAATCCTCGGGAGACAATTCGTTGTCTCTTGAGGATTTTTTTATCCAACCTTCAAAGCAGCCGCTTTTTTCCTCTTTAAATCAAGCTTTCCGCCATTTTTATCACTACCTGCGCCTTTTTGTCTCAAAAAATATCGAAAAAAAAACAATTGCCGTTTGCAAAAAGGTTCCTCACGCAGTAAAATAGGAGCGGTTAGGTATAAATAGGGGCATTTAGGAAAACATAGATGGCGGAAAACGGAGAAAACTTTTTTGACGAGCCGTTGTTTCTCGGCGAGTTCGATCATTCTCTCGACGCCCAGTGCCGGGTCACCATCCCGAGCGACTGGCGGCGGGCGGACGACGCGTCCGGTTTCGTGCTGCTTCCGGCCCGCGACCAGGCGCTGGTGCTGCTGCCGACCGGCGTTTTCAAGGAATTCCTCCTCAAGGCCCGCAAACTGGCGGTCGCCAACCCCAAAGTCCAGATGGCCTTCGCCCGGATCGGGGCCAAGGCGCGGCAGTGCCGCTGCGACCGTCAGGGCCGGATGGCGCTCGATCGCAAAATGCTCGACGGAATCGGCGTCGCTTCGCAGCTCAAACTGCTCGGCGCTTTGAATCATATCCGGCTCTGCGCGCCGGAAAATTGGCTTGAACCGGACGCGGGGGAACTCGACGGACAGCTCGATGAAATTCAGAAGATCTGCGAAGGCCAGGACGATTTTGCCGCGCTGCTCGGCGGATTATTGAAAAAGGATTGACAATGACCGTTTTGCCGCACCAGAGCGTACTTTACCGTGAAGTCGTGCGTTACCTCGACTTCGGGGACCGCCCGGCCCGGCTGGTCGACGGCACGCTCGGCAACGGCGGGCACAGCGCATTGCTGCTCGAGGCCTGTCCGAAGCTCGAAATCCTCGGCATCGACCGCGACGCCGAGGCGTTGGAGCGGGCGGCGCAAACGCTCGGCTTCGCCGCCGGGCGAATCAAGCTGGTGCGCGGGAACTTCTCCGATCTGGGGGAAATCGCGCGCGCAAACGGTTGGAACGAAGTCGACGGCATTCTGCTGGATATCGGCGTTTCGTCACCGCAGCTCGACGATCCGGCGCGGGGGTTCTCGTGGCGCTCCGAGGGGCCGCTTGATATGCGCATGGACCAGCGTTCGGACCTGACCGCGAGCCGGGTGCTCAACCGCTGGAGCGAAGAGGATCTGGAGCGGATTTTCCGCGAATACGGCGAAATCCGCAAATCGCGGAAGCTCGCGAAGACAATTTGCGCCATGCGGCAGGAGAAGATGTTCGGCACCACGCTCGATTTGGTCGACGCCTGCGACCGTGCGCTCGGGCGTTCGCGTCCCGGCGAACTGCCGTCGCCGACGCTGGCGTTCCAGGCGCTCAGGATCGCGGTCAACGACGAACTCGGTGAACTCGAAACGGCGCTCGACGCGTCGCTTGAACTCCTCAAAAAAGGAGGGTTGCTTGCGGTGATCACGTTTCATTCGCTCGAAGACCGGATGGTCAAGCACTATTTCCGGGAACAGGCGCTCGAATGCGTCTGCCCGCCGGGGTTGCCGCTCTGCGTCTGCAACAAAAAAGCGACGGTAAAAATATTGACCCGCAAGGCGGTCACCGCCGAAGCCGATGAACTCGCGGCCAACCGCCGCTCGGCTCCGGCCAAGTTACGGGTAATTGAAAAAATTTAACATATTCGGGGGATTTCATCATGAATATTCAAAGCGGAAAAGTGCGCGGCGCCAAGCCCCGCGGCCCTGGCGGCAACTCGATCGGCGGCAAGCTTGCGACCGCGTTCCGGGTGACGCTGCTCCTGGTCGTCGCCGGCGCGCTGGCCAACGGCTACATTTATTTGAACCAGAAAATTGCCGAAACCGGCCGCGCGATTCGCCTGGCCGAGAAGAAAATTCATGAGACCGAGCGCGAAATCGCCAATTTGCGGGTCCGCCGCGAACAGCTTTCGGCCTGGCCTCACATCAGTTCGCAGATGGAGCGCTTCAAGCTCAAGCTCGCCGCGCCCGATCCGCGGAAGGTCAAAAAACTGGCGATCCTCGCCCCCGGCCCCGCCCCGGTCCTGCCGCAAGTCGCGTATAACGCCAATGCCGCCGCTCCGGCAGCCGCGCCGCGCCGGGTCGTGCGCTAAAACGTCCTCCCGGAGACGTCCGACATGCTCAGCAGCAACGACAGCATCAAAGTCAGAATCTGTATCGCGGGACTCATCCTGATCCCGCTGGGAGCGTTTCTGCTTTACCGGCTTTATGTCGTTCAAGTGGCCCACCATAAAGAGTTTTTCGCCATGGCCAAACGCCAGTACACCTCGGTGCGGGTGACCAGCGGCAAGCGCGGCGAGATCTTCGACGTCTCCGGCAACCTCCTCGTCAGCAACGCCCCCTGCGAACACATCAAAGCCGACCCGTCTCTGGTCGTCAGCGATCTCCAGCGGCGCAAAATCGCCTTCATCCTGGCGGCTCCGCTCGGCATGAGTTATAAGGAAATCTACGACAAACTCGAGAAACAGCGCCAGGCGCAGGATGAACACCGGAAACTGCTGTTGAATGAAGACGGCACGCCGCAGATGCGGACCATGCGCGACGTCCCGATCGCCCGCAATGTGCCGATCGACGTCGCCGCCGAACTCAAGTCGAAAATCAAAGCCAACCGGATCAAGGCCATTTTCTTCGAAGAAAGCTATATGCGCGTCTATCCCAAGGGCCGGATGTTATCCAACGTCCTCGGCTTCACCAGCGGCGTCGAAGCCGCCAACACCGTCGCGGTACTCGGGCTCGAACGCTATTTCGACCGAGAAATGTCCTCCGCCCAGGGCAAGGAAGTTTATGAACGCGCCCGCGACGGGCGGCCGCTCGATTACGGCAACAGCAAGGAGACCCGGAGCCGCGACGGCGCCAACGTTTATCTGACCATCGACGAACCGCTCCAATCGATCATGGAGGAGGAGCTCGACGCCGCGTTTGAAAAGTGGAAGCCCAAGGCGATCTACGCGGTCATCGTCGACCCCAAAACCGGCAATATCCTGGCCATCTCCCAGCGCCCGACCTTCGACCCCAACGACCGGAGCTCGATGAACCCCGACGCGTGGCGCACGCGCATCGTCGAGGACGGCATGGAGCCGGGCTCGATCATCAAACCCTTCACCGTCGGCGGCGCGCTGGACGTGGGGATGATCACGCCCAAAACCCAGTTCAACTGCGAAAACGGCGTCTGGAACTACCTCGGCAAGCCCCTGCGCGATACGCACCCCTACGGCATGATGTCGGTCGAAGACATCATCAAAACTTCGAGCAACATCGGCACCGCCAAGATCGCGGTCGATTTCGGAGCCGACAACGTCTACCGGACACTGCGCGGATTCGGCTTCGGCCAGCGCACCGGACTGCCGTTCAAAACCGAATCGGTCGGGATCATGCCGCCGGTCAGAAAATGGGACGGCCTCTCGATCACCCGTTTCCCGATCGGTTACGCGATTCTGGTCTCCCCGGTCCAGATGGTCCGCGCCTACTGCGCGCTGGCCAACGACGGCAAGCTCCCCAAGCTGCGGCTGGTCGACCGGATCGAATACGCGGAAGACGGCGTCGTCCGCAAAATGCCGCTCGAAGAACCGGTCCAGATGTTCAAGAACCCCGACACCTGCGCCAAGTTGGTCGATATGATGACCCGCGTCACCGGCGAAGGCGGCACCGCCCGCCGCGCCGCCATCCCCGGCTACCTCGTCGCCGGCAAAACCGGCACCAGCCGCAAATTCGAAAAGGGAAAAGGCTACCAGACCAAATACTTCGCCAGCTTCGTCGGCTTCGTTCCGGCAAAAGCCCCGGCCTTTGTAATGCTGGTCACCGTGGATGAGCCGAAAGGCGGCAGCTACGGCGGAACCGTTTCAGCCCCGGTCTTCCGCAGCATCGCCGAACGCGCGCTGAAGCACCTCGGCATCGCCCCCGATCCGGCGCTGCTGCCCCCTGAGACGACGCGACGCTAAACCCAAATCTCAGACGCATCGATCCGGGTTCCGCTCCAACACGAGCATAATCTTGCACTATCTTCGTATTTTGCACAACAAAAACTTGATTTTGCACAAAATAACTGCTATAATATTCGTGCAAAATAACCGAAGGAGATCACCATGCCCGCGAAAACCACAAATTTAAGTATCCGGATGGACGTTGAGATGAAGCGCGACGCCGAGGCGTTGTTCGGCAATCTCGGAATGAATCTTTCTACGGCGTTCAATATTTTCATTCGCCAGGCGTTGCGCGAAAACGGACTGCCTTTTGCTGTAACGCTTGATACTCCCAACGCGGAAACCCGCAAAGCTCTGCTGGAAGCTGAAAGAATCGCCCGCGACCCCAGCGTGAAGGGACATCGTGACATCCAATCGTTGCTTGCAGACCTGAAATCATGAAATACGAAATAAAATGGACCTCCCGTTTCAAAAAAGATTACAAAACCATGATGAAACAGGGAGCCGACATCGCACTTCTTGACAAAATCATCGAAAAGCTTGGCAATGGGGAGGCGCTTCCTCCGGCAAATCGGGATCATTCACTGATCGGCAGCTATGCCGGGGCGCGGGAATGCCACGTCAAACCGGATTGGCTTTTGATTTACCGCGTATACGAGGATGTTTTGGTTTTGTCGTTGATCCGAACGGGTTCTCACTGCGAACTGTTTTGAATTTCGGACAATACCTTTACTTCAAACGCGACGGCCGGACCTCGGCATAGAGGCACTTGAGGTATTCCGACTCCCGGAAACGGGCCGGATGGTCAAAGGCGTGGAAGGTGCGGTCGCGTTCTTCGAGCCGGAAGCCGCCGTCGGCGGCGGTGGATTTGATCAGATCGAAGAGCTCGTCGCTCCTGACCCGGCTTGAGCACGAGGCGAAAACCAGCATTCCGCCCGGCGTCACCAGTTTCAACGCTCCGCGCGCAAGGCGCGCATAAGCACGGAGCGCATTGGCGCAATCCTTCCCCGATTTGGCGAAGGAGGGCGGATCGACCACCACCACGCCGAAGCGGCGGCCGGCGCGGAATAGATTCTCCATCACCTCAAACGCATCGCCCGCGATGCCTTCGTGGCGGCAGCGCGCGATGTTTTCGATCGCGGAATTGAGTTTGAAATGCGCGTCGCAGGCGGCAATGGCGTGTTTGTTGAAGTCGACGCTGCAGACCTCCTTCGCCCCTCCCCGCGCCGCGTAGAGCGAAAAACCGCCGGAGTAACTGAAGAGATTCAGCACCGAAACGCCGCGCGAAAGCTTCTCCACCCTCGCACGGTTGTCGCGCTGATCGAGGAAAAAACCGGTCTTCTGCCCGGAACGGACGTCGGCTTCGAAGAGAAGGCCGTTTTCGCGAAAATGCACCATGCCGTCCCAGTCGGGATCGCCGAGAAGCGTGCCGTCTTCGAGGCCGCCCTCCATTTTCTGCAATTCACGCGAAAGCCGGAGCGCCATCCGCTTCAATCCCGGATTCGCCCCCGCAATCGCTTCAACCACGTCTCCGAGATGCGGCAGCCACGCCGCAGAGTAAACCTTGACCGCCAGCGCATCGCCGTAACGGTCCGCCACCAGACCGGGAAAAAGATCGGAGTCGCCGTTGATCAGCCGGTAAGCATCGGTTTCGATCGGGCATTTGCCGAGCCGCAGTACGGCCGCTTCGGCGGCGAGTTCAGCGAAGAGCCCAGGGCCGACCGGGCGGGCGGCGGGACCGTGGGCGAGCACCCTCACCCGAACCGGAGAAGCAGGATCGAAAAGTCCGGCTCCAAGCACGTTTTTGCCGCTTTCGTCGAACAGCACGGCGACATCGCCCGCCTCCCCCGGCCGCGAAAGCCGGACGATCGAGTCCTCAAAAAGCCAAGGGTGGCGCTGCCGCAGAAACGGCTGCGCCTTGGCGGCCACGCGTACCGCCAGCCGGGAATGCCCGGTGCCGCCGCGTGGAAGTTGATCAAAAAAAGAATTCAATTTTAAACTCAGTACGGTGAATCCGGGAACAGGAAACGGTCGGCGTTCCCGGGCGTGATGATTTCAGACGCGATCAGCCGCTCGGTTTTGCCGTCCGGCGGCCGTTTGCCGTTGCGGAGCGCGGCGAGCGCGAGGTCGATCCCTTCGACGATCATCGCGGGGGAATAGGAAACGGTCGCCTTGACGAAGCGGTCGCCTTTCCTGACTTTATCCACCATGATTTTGCTGCCGCCCGCGCCGACCATCGCTTTGACGTCGGTGCGCTTCGACTCCTCGAGCGCCTTCAAGGCGCCGACCATCACATCGTCGTCCCCGGCCCAGACGCCGTCGATTTTCGGATATTTCTGGAGGAAATTCTCCATCAGCTTCAGGCCCTGCTCGGTGTTCCAGTTGGCGGCCTTGGAGTCGAGGATCCGGATGCCGGGATAGCGTTTCAAAGCTTCGTTGAACGCCCCGACGCGCTCGCTGTTGATCGGGCACGGAATGCCCTCCATCACCACGATGTCGCCTTTGCCGTTCAACACTTGTCCCATGGCCTCCGCCGCGGCGCTGCCGAAGCTGCGGTTGTCGCCGTTGACGTAGAGATCCTGAACCGGTTTGGTCAAAGGATTGGAAACCGC
>JAVBUI010000233.1:0-3199 GCA_031555495.1 Victivallaceae bacterium
AGTTCCTGCCGCTCGGCTATGTGCAAATGCCGCTGCGCCAGATGGGGGAAATCGCGGCGAGCCACCTCTTGCTCCAGCCGCGCGGAGCACCGCCGATCCACCGGATCTTCGCCGCCAATTACGTCTTCACCTCCGGTCAAAGTCTGCTGTTGTAACATAACGAAAGGACCCTGCCATGAAAATGAAACGAAAACATTTCACTCTGATCGAACTCCTGGTAGTCATCGCAATCATCGCCATCCTTGCCGCCATGCTGCTTCCGGCCCTGAACCAGGCGCGGGCCAAAGCCAAAGCGATCAACTGCGTCAGCAATCTCAAGCAGATGAATTCGTACCTCCATTTGTATTTCGACGCCTACAATTACGAAATCGTCGTCGAAGGTCCCGTCGCCTCCGCGACGCAATTACTGGTCAGAGCGAATATCCTGCCCGAAAAAAGCGGCGCGATCGCCGCCTCGGCCACCTGCCCCGAATCGCTCCGGCTCAACAATACCGGCGCCGCTCTGACGCCCGGCATGGAGTGGCTCCGCAACTACTCTTACGGCTTCAATTACCACGGCATGTACCGGACTCCCACTTCCACGGTCGACCGCCTTTCGCGGAAAAATGCACTGGACAGCTCCATCACCTTCCTCGCCTTGCGCAATCTGCCGCCCGGATGCAGCCCCTCCCGCTGGGTGACTTACCTTGATTCCAAGCGCGTCACCTACCGGACGATGGGCGTCCAGGCCGTCTGCAACGACGGCGCGATCGGCACCTGGGGGGCCCGTCCGTGGCTGGCGCACGGCACCAACAAAATCAACGCGGCCTTCCTCGACGGCCACGTCGAAGCGGCGGAGCAAACACTGCTGCGCGAACATGTCAACGCCAACATCAAATTTTCCTACGGCGACGTAGATGTAAACTAAGGATAGCTGCAATGAAATTTTCTTCTCAAGTCTTGCTTCCCGTGCTCTGCTGCTGCCTGTGGGGAACTCAGGCCACAGCCGGCTTGCCGGAGCTGTCCCTGGAAAAGCGAAATATGCACATTGATGAATTAACCTCGTTCCTCGACCCGTCGTGCTTCGGCGAAGCGTATGCCGCCGCGGTCAAAAACCGTGACCGCGAGGCGGTCATCCGCGAAGTGGCGCGCTACTGCCGCGCCCGGCCGGCGACGCCGCGTTTCGCGGAGCTGGGCAAAGGAACGGTACAGATCGACCGCGCCGACCGCGCCATCCGCGGCGAAGTGACGCTGGTCAATATCCCGTGGAGTTTCCCGGACGGACGGATCGACTTCCTCTTTGACCCCACCATTGCCAAGGGCCCGCGCAACCACGAATGGGTCTGGCAGCTCAACCGCACCGATTTCTGGAACCACATGGCCGCCGCTTACGCGAAAACCGGAGACGCCAAATACGCGGCGGCGTTCAATACCCAATTGCGCGACTGGATCGCCCGGACCGACCTTCCGGCACGCTGGAACGATCCCGGCAGCGCCTGGCGCACGATCGAAGCCGGACTGCGGCTGATGGGCTCCTGGGAGTGCGCCTTTGAAGCCTTCCGCAAAGCGCCGGAGTTCACCGATGAAAATCTTTGTCTGATGCTGGGCTCCATGCACCGGCAATCGGCTCATTTGATAAAGCACAAGACGCAGGGCAACTGGCTGATGATGGAGATGAACGGCGCCTACACCTTCGCCACGCTGTTTCCCGAATTCAAAGACAGCGCCGCGACCCGGATCGAAGCGGCCCGGATTCTTGCCGAAGCATTGCGCCGCCAGATCCTGCCGGACGGCATGCACGATGAATTGTCGCCCGATTACCACTCCGTGACCTACGATTGCGGCTCGGGAATGCTGACGCTGGCGCAGCAGTACAATCGGGTCAATGAGCTCCCAGCGGATTTCGCGCCGCTGCTCGAACGGGCTTCCGAAGCGTATCTCGCGATGGCGACGCCGCGCCTGACCCAACCGCGCACCAACGACTCCTATACCATGGACACCCGGATTCTGCTGCGGACGGCCTCGCGGCTGTTTCCGCAGCGCGCCGATTTCCGCTGGGCCGCCTCGGGGCGCGCCGAAGGAAAAGCGCCGGAATCCGCTTCGCGCTTCCTCCCTTATGCGGGCTTCGCCGTCATGCGCTCGGGCTGGGACCCGGACGCCGCGTACCTCTGCTTCGACGTGGGGCCGCTGGGAACCAATCACCAGCACCAGGACAAACTCAATATCCAGCTTTACCAGGGCAATGAAGAGCTGCTTTTCGACGACGGCGGCGGACAGTATGAAATTTCGGCGATGCGCAAATACGGCATTTCCGCCGCCGATCACAACACCGTGCTGGTCGACGGTGAAGGCCAGAACCGCCGGGAACCCCGCAAAGCCACGGCTCCGATCGAAGCGGACTGGATCAGCAACCAACGTTTCGACTACGCGAAGGGCGTTTACAACGATGAATTCGGCGAAAGCCGCCGCAAAACGGCGACGCACACCCGGGAAGTACGCTTTTTCAAGCCGGACTTCTTTTGCGTGGTCGATACGTTGCGGAGCGCGGACGGTCAACCGCACGATTACGAACTGCTGTTTCAGCTCGATACAAAAAACATGTCAAGCGTTCCGGAATTTCCAGGCGCAATGCGCTCCAATTTCGGCAAAAAGCACGATCTCCTGATCCTGCCGCTTTTGCCGGAAAACCTTCAAATCACCAGCGTCTCCGGCCAAACCGAGCCGCGCATCGCCGGCTGGTTTGTCGGCAGACACGATACCACCCTCCATCCGGCAAGCACGGTATTCATGAAAAAAAGCGGTCAAAAGGACGTTCGCTTCGCAACCTTGCTGATCCCGTTCCGGCAAGGCGAGAAGCTGCCGGAACTGAAGAAACTCGCGGACAACCGTTTCGAACTCTCTTGGCGCGGCCGCACCGAAACGATCGACCTGGACAAGTTAAAAGAGTGATCCGCTCTTCCCACAACTGATCCCATGCGGCAGTGTAGGTGGGGGAGCATTCACCGCATCGATACTCCAAGGTACTGCGTGCCGCAGAGGGCCCGACGCGGTATCGAACTGCCACGCCTCGCATAAAGCGCGGATGCGAGGGAATCTTTCCGCAGAAAAGCGGGACGATTCCGGAGCCTTTGGAGCAGGGGGTCTAGAGGGGGCGAACCTTTTTTAAAGGTTTGCCCCCCGGCAGCCCAACTTCCCAAGGGTCGGCGGCAAAGCCGCCAGG
>JAVBUI010000265.1:0-3260 GCA_031555495.1 Victivallaceae bacterium
GAGGGCTCGCTCATTTCGACGACTTCATCGGCGTGTACCACGTGAAGACGCTTGTGTCCGACCAGTCCGTATTTTTCCAGGTAAAACTTGATTTTGCCGGTATGCCCCACCAGCACGATCTCGTAATGCGGAAAATCGGCAAGCGCGGCCGCCACGCCCTCAATCACCACACCGGGCGCGTAGTCGCCCCCCATCGCATCTACGGCAATCTTCATGACCGGAGTCCCTGCTGGAGAAAGGGTTACTCGGCGACCGGGATCACCTGCTTGCCGTCGTAGCAGCCGCAGGACGGGCAAACGCGGTGCGGAAGAGCCGGGGCGGAGCATTTGGTGCAGAAAGTCGCCTGGACGCCTTCATAACGGTTGGCGGCTTTGCGCTGACGCTTTTTCATTCTCGAGGTTTTGCGTTTCGGAACTGCCATTTTTCAGAACTCCCTAAGTTATTTGATTGACTGAATCATTCTAAAGCGATAAAAAGTTTTCCGCAATTAATCTTCTTACTATACCACATGATTCGGGAATTACAAATCCCGGACGCCGGAGCGGATGTGAATTTATCGCTCTTTTTCCGGCGGCAGCGCGACGGCGCGGAATTTCGCGACCGGAGTTTTCAATGCGGCGCAAAGCATCTGCCCGATTTCGCGTCCCAGTTTCCCGGGCCGGCGGCCGTCGGCGCCGAGATAGAACGCCACGAATTCCCCCATGTCCGGCACGGTGACGACCAGCGGCAGCTCCGCCGCCGGGTTCCCGGAGCGTTCGCGGTAGAGCAGGATTATGTCGGCCCGGCAGCTTTCCAGCGTCTCGCCGAGCGCGAAAAGCAGGGGCTCGAGCTGCATTTCGGTAACCTGCGGCACCACTTCGGCCGCTCCGGCGAACTTCATCAGCGAACAGGTGAAAGCGATGCTCGGAAAAGCCCGGCTGCCGAAGCGGAACCGGAGAATCCCGCTGTCCAGCAGCAACTTCGCCGCCGCGGAAACGACCTGACGGGCCGCGGCTTCGTCGACGGCTCCGTCGACGGCGGCGACCGCGGGAAGCGGCAGCTCCGGCGGCAGCTCCGGGGTTTCGTTCTCGTAATGGCGCGCAAGCTCCAGCAGCAGCCCCGGCGCGGCCGAAGCGATGTTGAGCGCGGCGGCGGCGGCGGCCACGCGGCCGACCAGGCGTTCGATATGGCCGGGAGTACCTGCGAGGTATTTCTCCAGCACGCCCCGGATCGTCTCGCGGTCGGTCCGGCAGCCGACGGAGAGGAGCTCGGGGGCTCCTTCGCGGTAAATGCGGGCGACCTCGGCGAGACCGGTATCTTCGAGGATGCGCACGATCGCCGAATTCAGTTCCGCCCGCGAAAAGGTCAAATCGAGCCGCCCGCTGTGGCAAAAGGCGCATTCGACCGCGAGCGCGATATCTTCGGCGAGGTAACTGCTCTCCGGCAGCCCCGCACCTCGAAACGCCCGCGCCAGCGCCTGCTGCAGCGCGACGGCGTCGAAGACGACCCGTTCGCCGTTGCTTTCAAGCAGCAGAATCTGATATTCCTGAGGTTTGATCATAACAAAACACTTCCTCCGCGAACACGGCTTACTTGAGCGCCCGGATCTCTTCGATGAACTCCTCGACGTCCTTGAATTTCCGGTAAACGGAGGCGAAACGGACGTAAGCGACCTGATCCAGTTTCCGCAGCGCCTCCATCACCCGGCGTCCGATTTCGGAGCTGGAGACCTCTTTGTCGAAGTCGTGCTGGATCGAGACGACCAGTTCTTCGACGACTTTTTCGATGTCTTCGGGCGGAACGGGGCGTTTGTAGCAGGCGTTGACGATGCCGCGCCGGATTTTGTCGCGGTCGAAATCCGCGCGGACGGTGTTGCGCTTGACCACCTTCAGCTCTTCGCGGATGATGCTTTCGTAAGTCGTGAAGCGGTGGGCGCACTGGAGGCATTCACGGCGGCGGCGGACCGCGCGGTCGTCCTTGACCGCGCGCGAATCGATGACTTTGTCTTCAAGACAGCCGCAGGAGGGACAGCGCATATCTTACATCTCCCACAGGAGTTCGAGGGTTTTGAACGGTCCCAGCACCAATCCGTCGAACGACGGGTAGCGCCGCGCGCGCGTCGAAAGGAACTCAGCGATTTTCGCCATGTCGTCCCAGTCGCGACGACGCAATTCGATGTTGTTCGACGAAGCGTGTCCGGCGAGGTTGACGCCGATCAGGATTTTTTTGGCGGCGCCCTCCTTGAGTTCGGTCGTCACCGATTCGAGGAAATCGGTCGGGCGGCTGCCGTGACCGAAAACCACCACGCGGTCGGCGACAGCGAGAAAATCGGAAATTTTGCCGCAGCTCAAATCCCCGGCGGCGGCGCGTTCATGGTAAAAAGCCGGCACCGCCAGCGTCAGCGGCAGCTTCGCCCCGGCCAGCTCCTTGCAGAGCCTGAAGTCATCGAGCATCCGCTTCATCAGAATATCGTTGTCACGTCCGACGCCATAGGATTGGTCGCCCCAGAGGTAGAGCGCATTGGACGGCAATTCGGGGGAGGCCAGGTTGAAACGGTGCATCTCGGCCAATATCGTGACTCCGGCGAGCCGCGCTCCGTCGTCGAGCGAATCGTTGAATCCGCGCAAAGCCTCGACGGCGGCGAAAAGCGGACGCTCCTCGCCGAATTCCCGCTGAAAAACATTGCCCGAGCGCCGCTGCACGAATTTGCTCTGCGGGAGCGCGACTTCGCAGCCGATCGACCTTTGCGCCGCCATGCCGACGATCGCTTCGAGCTAATCGCCGCGGTCGCCCCTTAAAATGCGGACCGAGTCCGCCGTCACATAAATCCGGTTGACGCCGAGGAGCTCGAGCCGTTCAAAGAGCAATTCCGGCCGGTCGAGAAAAAACAGCAGATCGTCTTCCGAAAGCGTCACGCCGCGAACCGCATCGGCCGCAAGCGCACTCCTGAAGCCTTTCGCGCGCTCCTTCATCGCTCCGGTCAGCGCCGGCACCGGCAGCTGGCGCGGCGATGAGCAGGAGGCCAGCAGCATGACGGCGGACGCCGCGACGAAGAGATTGAGTATTTTTACCATAAGTTTCCGCCAAGTAAGTATTTTAACCATCGAGCTGATTTCAAAAGTAATTTCGGGACGATTCGAAAGCGGTATTACCCGATATCGCTCCCGGCAAGGCGGAAAAACATCCATTTCGAGCGACCGAAAGGACTTTTGAAATTAGCTCCATCCCTTAATTTACATCCGGCGCGATCAAAATCAAATTCCCCGATTGAAAAAACGTCC
>JAVBUI010000201.1:0-3308 GCA_031555495.1 Victivallaceae bacterium
CAGGGCGATTTCTCCGTCTGGCACTTCCTCCGCGCCAATACCAAAATCGTCCCCGGAGCCAAAGCCGGCGAATGGAAAGTCGAAACGCCGTGGATTCACCCCTACTTGCGCACCATCCCCCTCGCCATCGAACTCCCGCAAGGCACCACCGAAGCGATCTGGAACGGCAAAAAGCTCCCCATCGTCAATGGCCGCATCGAGTGTCCGTTGACTAAATAGCACACAGGAAAGTTTTGGGGGCTTCCGCCCCCAAGGCACCGTATTGAATGCGGTAGCGTCGCTCAGATTTCCTTGCTGATGCGCATCGAGCAGAAGTCGGGACCGCACATCGTGCAATAACCTTCGTTGCTGTGGTCGCGTCCGGTCTGGGCGGAGCTTTCGGCGATTGCTTCGGCACGGAGTTCGCGGGCGCGGTCGGGATCGAGGGCGAGGTCGAATTGTTTTTCCCAGTCGAAGTCGGCGCGGGCGCGGCTGATCGCGTCGTCGCGGTCGCGCGCGCCGGGACGGTGAAGCGCGACATCGGCGGCGTGGGCGGCGATTTTGTAGGCGATGACGCCGTTGCGGACGTCTTCGGCGTTGGGGAGCCCGAGGTGCTCCTTGGGGGTGACGTAGCAGAGCATCGCCGCGCCGTGGAAGGCGCCCATGGTGGCCCCGATGGCACTGGTGATGTGATCGTAACCGGGCGCGCAATCGACGACCACCGGGCCAAGGATGTAGAAAGGTGCGTCGCCGCAGATTTCGCGCTCCATTTTCATATTCATTTCGATCTGGTCAAAGGGCACGTGGCCCGGTCCCTCGACCATCGCCTGGACTCCGGCGGCGCGGCTGCGCTCGACCAGTTCGCCCAGGACGCGCAATTCGGCGAACTGCGCCTCGTCGCTCGCGTCGGCAAGACAGCCGGGGCGCATCCCGTCGCCAAGCGACAAGGTGACGTCGTGCTCGGCGCAAATCGCAAGAATCCGGTCAAACGCGGTATAAAACGGGTTCTCCCGCTCGAATTTCGTCATCCAGCGGGCCAGGATCGAACCGCCGCGGCTGACGATCCGGAGCATCCGTTTACGCGCGGCGGGAATCTGCGCGCGGAGCAATCCGGCGTGAATGGTGATGTAATCCACCCCCTGCTCCGCCTGTTCGCGGATCACCTCGAGGATCAGCCCCTCGGAGAGCTCGTCGGCGCTGCCGCAGCGGGCCAGCGCTTCATAAACCGGAACCGTGCCGATCGGCGCCGGGCTTGCGGCGATGATCGCGCGGCGGATCGGACCGATCGCGGCGCCGGTGCTCAAATCCATCACCGTATCCGCGCCGTAACGGAGCGCGGCGTGAAGTTTCTCGATCTCCTGTTTGGGACAGCTCGCAAGCGAGGAGTTGCCGATGTTGGCATTGATCTTGGTGCGGAGCAAGCGCCCGATGCCGACGGGACGCAGATTGCGATGATTGACGTTGGCCGGGATCACGATCGAACCGGCGGCGACGCCGGCGCGGATGACTTCGGCGTCAAGTTGTTCGAAACGGGCGACTTCAGCGATCTCGGGAGTGATTTCGCCGCTGCGGGCACGGGACATCTGGGTGTTCATGATATTTTCTCGATTGCTTCGATGGTCCGGTCGGTCGCGCCGGTGTTCCGGAGGACCGCGCGGGCGGCGTTCTGGCCGAGCTCGGCACGGCGGCCGCCATCGAGCAGCAGCGTACGGAGCGCGGCGGACAAGTCTTCGTCGCGGGCAAGCAGCAGCACGCCGTCGTTTTCGGCGAGCTGGGTCCGGACGAAACGGAAATTCTTTAAATTATCACCGGAAATAATGGCTTTCCCCAGCAGCGCGGGTTCGATCGGGTTCTGCCCTTCGGTGTGTCCGGCGAGAGTTTTGCCCATGATCACGATTTCGGCGCTTTTCATCAATTTAAGCATCTCGCCGGTGGTGTCGGCCAGGATGCAGTCGACCGGCGTTTCGCTCGAACGGGCGCGGCTGCGGCGGACAAAGGAGACGCCGGACTTTTTCAGCATCGCTTCAAGGTCGGGTCCGCGTTCGGCGTGGCGGGGAACCAGCAGCAGCTTGAGGTCGGGGAATTCGCTCCGGAGCTCCCGGCAGGCGGCCAGCGCGAGTTCTTCTTCGCCGGGGTGGGTGCTCGCGGTCATTACGATCCGGTGCGGCCCCGGGCCGTAACACGCGTCGAGTCCGGCGTCGCCGATTTCGGCGGGGATGCGCTGGTCGAATTTGAGGTTGCCGAAATTTTCGACCCGGGCGGCGGGGGCGATCGAGAGGAAACGCTTCGCGTCGGCCTCGGACTGCGCGGCGATCAGCCGGAACGACTCGAGGAGCGGCGCAAAAAAGAATTTCCACCGCCGGTATCCGCGCGCCGAACGGTCGGAAATGCGCCCGTTGGCCAGCACCAGCGGAATTTCACACTTGACCGCGAGGTCGATCAGATTGGGCCACAATTCGGTTTCAAAAATCACAATCAGCTTCGGCATCAGCAAATTGAACGTCCGCCGCACCATGAAACGGAAATCGACCGGACTGAAAATCACCGCGACGCCCTCCGGCGCTTTTTCCCGCGCCAGCGCCTGGGCGGTGGTCGTGGTGGTCGCCAGCACGAAACACTGGCCGGGAAAGCGTTCCAGGTAGCGCCGGATGAAGCCGAGCGCGATCATCGTCTCGCCGACGCTGACGGCGTGGACGTAGATCGAGCCCCGGTACTGTTCCAATTTGCCGCTCCGGCGGCCGAAAATTCCGAAGCGTTCGAGAAACGTCGCCTTCCAGCCGGGCCGCCGCCAGAGTTTCCAGAGCAAACCCGGAATGAAACCGAGAAAAGCGAACGGCAGGAACAAGTTGTAGATAAAAATCCGCATCGGATATCCTCAGTCGTGGAAATGCGTCCTGATATAGGAGACCGCGCTCTCGAGGTCCGGCAGGATTTTGGTGCAATATTTCGCCATCCAGGGGCTGCAGTCCTTGTATTCCAGCGGTGAAAACGCAACCACGAATTTTCCGAGGTTGTGGGCGGCGTAGAAGACCTCCATGCTTGTCCCGATGCTCGCGCGGTTGTAATTGACCAGCAGGAAATCGGCGTCGCGGACGTCCTGGAGGTCGAATTCGACGATTTCATTGGCGCTGTCGACCTGCCGGTCGACGAACTTGCGCCGCATCGGGTCGAGCAATTTGAAACGGTCGCCCAGGAGGCTCTTGGCGGCCTCGCGCCATTCGCGGGCGATGCCCTCGTGTTCGTCCATGATCGGGCCGGAGAGATAAATGACTTTCGTTTTTTCCATAATCTGCAATATCCTGAAAAGTAGAAATGATACGGATTATACT
>JAVBUI010000165.1:0-4630 GCA_031555495.1 Victivallaceae bacterium
GTTCTTCCGCGAAAACTGGGTGGTTTTGAAAAACAACAGATTCAGCGCCGCATCGCTCTGAACGCGGTCGGAGCCGCCGATGTTTTCGGTCACATCCTCGGAGACGTCCGCCCCGGCGGCCTTGACCATCGCCGCCAGCTCCCCGGCCGAACGGTAGCGGGGTAAATACAGATACATCGGCTGCCCGGTCACCGCGACGACTTTCGGTTTGTCGAGCTCGGCGATGATGCTGTCGATCCCCTGCCCGTTGGCGGTGTCCTCAAAGCGGTAATCTTCGGCGGAAACCATCAGAATACCGGTTCCGTCATTGTACTTGACCGCCTGAATCCCGGTGTCGCTCGCGTCGACCTTGCGCGATTGGACCATCATCCTCAAGTAACCGCGTATTTCGTAGGGGTCGGCGTGCTTGAGGACGTAAGTTTTGGTCACCACGTCGGGATCGACGTTGTCGCGGACGAAATGGAGGACCTGGGTGTCTTTTTGCACTTCAAGGTTCAAACGGGCGTCGATGCGCGAATCCTTATAGGGCGCGCTGGCCTCCCCGGCGGCGGCGCAGAACGGCATGGACAAAGCGCCGGCCAGCGATAGTATGGAACAAATGTGCTTCATTTTTATTTACCTTTATTTCTTAACCAATTCATCGAATTCCGAAAGCATGCCGCCGTCAAGCCCGGCGTCGAGCGAAACCGGATGCGCCACGGCGGTCACGAAATAGTGCGTGACCTCGTCGTTGCTGGTGGTCGTGCCGAAAATATACTTCAACACCGGCAACTCGCACAAAAAGGGAATCCCGATGGTCTGCTCGACCTGGCTCGTCCGCTTCCACGAGGTCAGCAGTTTTTCCTCTTTGAGTCCCAGCGCGACCGCCGCCGCGACGCGGGTGTTTTCGGAAATCTCCGCGCCGAGGTTGTTGCGCTCGACCACGTTGGAGCCGTTGAGCTCGTAGTTGAAGTTGACCACCCCCTTGTCGCCGCCGGTGATGATGATGTCTCCAAAGAGCGCCTCGAGCGAAGCGTTGCCGCCGACGTCGATGCTGGCGCGGTGGTCCTCGTCCTTGAGGATATTCTGGTATTCGGGCGAAAAGCTCGCTTTGAACTCCCGGTTCTGCAAGTTGGAAACGGTCAGCGTCGCGCTGCTGTTGATGGTGGCCTTGCCGTTCTGCTGGAGGAGGCGGACGAAGCTCAGGTCAAAGGCCGGAGCGGTGTACATCCCGCCGAAGCCGTAGGTGAAATTGCCGAAGAGATCGACCCCGGACTGTGTCATCTGATTGAAGATGGTTTCGGCTACCTTCATATTGAGCGCCTCGTAACCGGCCTCGAATAAATTCAGCCCCGGCCCGTTTTTCCAGGCGAGGTAATCGATCCCGATGTCGCGCAGGTCGCTGTCGCGGATTTCGTAAATTTTGAGCTCGATCCTCGCCTGTGGAATCGGCCGGTCGAGCCATTCGAGCTTCTGCTTGATTTCACTGACCCGGTAAGGCGTGTCCTTGAAGTAAAAGAGATTGCTCTTGCGGTCGAGCCTGACCCGCGAATCAAGGACGCCGCTGGAGACCTGCCCCGCGACGATCACTTTGCGCATCTCGGACGAGGAACGGAATTGCGGCTCATAGGTGCCGTAGGCGATTCCGGTCCCGGCGATATTGCTGCCGTGCTCGTTCATCGCGCCGGGACGGTCGAGGGCGGCGATCATTTCGTCGATATAAGGCATCATGTCCTGCGCGGTGGAGACGATCAACACCTGCCGCCGGTTGGCGCGGTCCTCCAGCCGCCCCACGGTGGAGACGGGATCGAAACGGACCGCGGCGCTCTTGACGAAGGGCGCAAGGTCGGCGGCTTTGGTGTGTTTGAGTTCATAAATCTTGCTGACGATATTGAACTGGGCGTCGTCCTGGAGGAAGGTGATTTTCTGAACCTTCTCGCCCGCCTCCGCGATTTCGGTCGGCGACAACGCCTCGACGGCGGTTTTCGCCCCCTCCTCCGCCTGAATCCACGAGCCTGCCGCCAGCATGGCGACCACTCCCGCATACCTGACAAATTTCATTTTTCTTCCTTTGTTTTTAAAATTAGGCTAACCTAATTTTGGTTTCAAAAAAAAATTTCCCCCGTGAAATCAAATTTCACAAGTTGAATTATCGGCTCCGAATGGACTGAATGCAATTAGTTAAAACTAATTACGGAATTCTAAAAAAAGCATGCCATACAACGCAGATGACATGCATTATTCATCCCAATAAAACTGTAATATAGCGCAACCTTTCAATTTTTCAATTAGGCAAGACGAATTATTTTCAAAAAAAACGAAACTCTCCATACAATCACCCGACAATCAGCTTAAAAAACGGCGCCGCGCAATGTCCGGCCAACGGGCCTCAAAGTCGAATCCGGTTGCGGTAATTCCGGGGAGCTGTTCCGAGCTGACTCTTGAAAAAGCGCGAAAACGCATATTCGCTGCTGAAGCGCAACTGTCCGGCAATTTCGCGAACGGTCAAACGCGATTGCAGCAGCAGCTCGGCGGCACGATGCGCCAGTTGACGGTTGAAGAATTTCTTCGGAGAAATCCCCGTTTCCTGTGAGAATTTGCGGGTAAAAGCCCCCCGTGACATTCCCGCCGACGACGCCAGATCCTCCACTCCGGTCGTAGCCACACAATGGCGATTGATATATTCGACCACCCCGCGCCAGGAGGAAAATTTCAACTCGGCCTCGACCAGCATGGGAATATCCTTCCCCAGACTGCGCTCGACCACCTGGTAAACGACGTGATTCAGCAATATCGACTGAAATAACCGCCCGTCATCGGGGTTGAAGCAGCGTTCCAGCAGCGCGGTGTTTACCGGGCTTTCCATTGCCACGTTGCGCCGGAGCACGGACACAATGTCGCTGCCGCTGAAAAACTCAAGCCGGAAATGGATCGAAATGAATTTGAAGTTTTCATTCAGGGTATGCACGGCCGGGTGAAACGCCGGAACCAGGTAGCACCAGCCCGGCTTCAGCACAAAACAGTCGTATTCGTCTTCTAGATAGTTCGCCGCTCCATCCGGGTTTTCCAGTACGAACATCAAGCGGTTGTCATTGAATTTGACTCGTTCCTCCCCCCGGCAGACAAAGGAGCCCCGGACAAAGTGCGAATACTTCAGCTGCAAATTGTTCGCCAGCTCGTAAACCTCTTTTCGGTGCGCCATTTCCATGCCGGAATTCTCCTTTTTGATAAAATAACATCAATGGGCTGAACTTCAATGGCAACATGCCCCGCAATATGACAAAATGGTATGTTTTCGCTGTAGCCTGCCATTCATTTTACTGCGCTCCTGAGGCATATTATATACCAGACGAACGTCCATCCATCTCCAGAACGCACCAGCTAGAAAGGGCCCGCAATGAAAAAATGCAAGTCGTTTACGTTGATCGAACTTCTGGTCGTGATCGCGATCATCGCCATTCTGGCCTCGATGCTGCTGCCGGCGTTGAATAACGCGAGGGCCAGGGCCAAAGGCGTCCGCTGCCTTGCCAACGGCAGGCAGATCGGTGCTTTCCTTGCACTTTATACGGATGATTTCATGGGCTATTTCCCTCCTCTCTCGACCGACAGCGCCAACGGGTATCCAGCGTGGACAAACCGGCTCGTCGGCACCGTCGCCAAAGGCGGCGCCAGAGCATTTCTCTGCCCCGACGCCGATGAAATCGCCAGAAATGACAACAATAGACTCGCCGCCGCCGGAAACGCCCTGACCACCGCCTATTGCGGCTTCAATACAGCGTATGGACTGAACGGTCACCGCTATACCGTAACGAGCGGATCACGCGGCATCAGCCAGAAATGGACGTCGCTCAAAGCATCGTCGGTCCGTCATTCGTCACGGGTCATCGCGCTTGCTGAAGTCGGTTACGCCGCGTCCGGCATATTTTATGAACGCCGCGGTTATTACATCGCCACACCGAACCGCAGCGCCAGCAACGACGGCATCACAGGCAAACACAGCTCGGCAAACTGCAACTTTGTTTTCGCCGACGGACACGGCGTCAACGAGAAAGCGGGCAAATACGGAGCGCTTTATCCGTCGTCCACCACCAACGCGGAAATGCTGAAATACTGGGTCGCTTTTGAATAACCCTTTAACCTGAGACGATATGAAAAAATTCGACGACAACCGCTCTTATCTGGAAAAACAATACGAACAGCCGTTCGACCCCGCAAGCGGCCTGAGCCTTGATGAACTGCAGGCCGACTTCGAGCGGCATTGCGCGGAGAACCCCGATGAACCGCCGGTCCTGAAACGCGCATACTTCATCAGCCTTGTCTGCCGCCGGGGACGGATCGTCCGGGAGCCCGATAACATGTTCGCGGGCAAAGTCGAGGGGCGCGTACTGCTCGACGCCATGCGTGACGAACACACTCGCGCAGCCTGGACGGAGGAATTCGGCCAATGGCCCGGCTGCTGTTCCGGGACCGAACTTGATCGCGGCATCGTTTATATGATCGACTACAGCCACATCAGCCCGGATTGGACCGCCGTCCTGCGGCTCGGGTTGCCGGGACTGCGCGACCGCGCCGTGCGCGGGACCGGTCCGCTGCATCGCGCCGTGGTCATGGTTTATGAAGGCGCGATGGAGCTCTGCCGCCGCCTCGGCTG
>JAVBUI010000342.1:0-9181 GCA_031555495.1 Victivallaceae bacterium
GAGGGCAGGGGGGCGTCCGGCTTGCCGACTTCAAGCAGGGCGGCCCCGCAGCTGCTGCAATTCCCGGAAAGATTGGCCATTTCAACGGCAAAAGCCTGTCGGCAGACCGGGCAACGCGGTGCAGCAAGTTCTCGTCGCCGCCGCAAAAATAGAAGAACCGCAACTCCGGCGGGCAGCGCGGCGACGGTAAACGCAATCTGTCGCATCGGAATTTCGTCGGACGATTTTGGGAGGAAACTGCCGACCAGATAAAAAAGCGCCGCCACGACAACAAAAATAAATATATCTGCCGCCGCCACTCTCAGTCCGGAAAGCGGCGGAGCCGGAAAGGAGGGCAGGCCAGGGCAGGCGGGTGAAGTATTTAATGACGTAAAAAGCTCCGCGTCGCAATGATTGCAGCGGTGAAAAGAAACCGCCTCAGCGCCGGACGATTTTTTCCCGCAGGCGGGGCAGGGCAAACGCCGGTGCAAACTTCCAAGCCAGGCCAGCAAGCCTCCCACTCCGAGCCAGCCGATCATAACCGCGCTCCACGCGGATCGAGCCGAAAACGACGAAAACTCCCATAATCCGCCGACCGCGCAAACAATCACTCCGCCAACGCCCCAGATCATGCCGACGATGAAATTGCGTTTCCGTCGCGCCGCCTCGCCCGCGGCATAGCGGATCATATCGCTTGATTCCATGACGCCCGATTCCATTTTCTGTTATTTTTGCATCACATGACATACTATAGGCGTCGATCGTGGATATTGCAATTTTCCCAGACAAAAGCCCCCTGTTGCCGCTAAAATATAACGTCGCATAATGTAAGTTATGTTAAGTTGATAGTCGCATCAAGGGGAGGGGTTTTGTTTTATAATACTTTAACAATAAAGAAGTTAAGTTTATGTTGACAGCGCACTGTTAATAACTTGGTGATAACTTTTCGATCACTCTCTCCTTGTCTTTATAAAAATGTCAACCGAAGATATGAAATGGATCAAGGAGCATTAAATATTCGCCGGTACGGGTCAGGGGGCATCAAAATATTCGAAAAAGCGGCTTCGGCAGTTGCGAGTTGGCGGTTTCGGCTTTATTTTATATACACTATATTCAGTGAAAACAGAGGTTTGTTTTGGCTTTGAAGCAATATGATGTTCTGGTGGTCGGCGGCGGACATGCCGGCTGCGAAGCCGCCCTGGCGGCGGCGCGGCTGGGTGCTTCGACGCTGCTTTTGACCCTGAACATGGATCACATCGCCCAGATGAGCTGCAATCCGGCCGTCGGCGGTGTGGGCAAGGGGCAGCTGGTCCGCGAAATCGACGCGATGGGCGGCTTCCAGGGCATCGTCACCGACGCCTCGGCGATCCAGTTCCGGATGCTCAACCGCGCCAAAGGCCCGGCGGTTCAATCGCCGCGTACCCAATGCGACAAGGTCATCTTTCAGCGCGGCATGAAAATGCTGCTCGAAGAGACCCCTCACCTCGATATTCTCCAGGGAGAAGCTGCTTCTTTTCTCCTCGAAAACGGCAATATTTCCGGCATTGTCACCCTCGTCGGCGACGAGATTCCGGCCCGGACAGTGGTACTGACCACCGGGACTTTCCTCTCCGGAAAACTCCATTACGGGCTTCGCAATTTCACCGGCGGACGGGCGGGCGATCCCGCTTCGACAGAGCTTGCCCGCGCCCTGCGCGAGCAACTCAAGCTCAAGCTCGGCCGTCTCAAAACCGGCACCCCTCCCCGCGTTTTGGCCAAAACCATCGATTTTTCGGCGATGTCGCTCCAGCATTCGGAGGACGCCGAGCAGGAATTCAGCTTCTGGAGCCCGGCGCTCCGCCCCGCCCGCCCCGCGCCCGCCCGGCGCGAAATGCCCAGCTACGGCGTCGATTCCAATGAGGAAACCGCCGAAATCGTCCGCGCGAACCTGAGCCAGGCGCCGCTTTATCAGGGCATGATCGAGGGAATCGGAGCGCGCTACTGCCCGTCGTTTGAGGACAAAGTGGTCCGTTTCGCCCACCATCCGCGTCATTTGCTCCACCTCGAGCCGGAAGGCGCGGAAACCGGTGAATATTACCTCAACGGCATTTCCACCAGTCTGCCTCCCGAGGTCCAGCGCATGATGCTCGCCACCATTCCCGGCCTCGAAAAGGCGGTGATTTCCCGTTACGCCTACGCCATTGAGTACGATTTCATCCCGCCTGAGCAGTTGACTCGTTCATTGGCGTTGAAAGAGTATTCCAATCTTTTCTGCGCCGGCCAGATCAACGGCACCAGCGGTTATGAAGAGGCGGCGGGACAGGGCCTGGTCGCCGGATTGAACGCCGCGCGCCGCGCCGCCGGGCTCGAACCGGTCGAAATGGCGCGTGACCAAAGCTATATCGGCGTCATGATCGACGACCTCGTCACCAAGGACATCGTCGAACCCTACCGGCTCTTTACCAGCCGCGCCGAATACCGGCTCCATCTGCGGCAGGACAACGCCGATTTGCGGCTTTCGGAATCGGCTTACCGCCTCGGCTTGCTGCCGGAAGCGAAATACCGTGAATTCACCTCCTACCGCAATCGGCTTGACGCGCTTAGAACCGTCACGCAGGAACGGAAAACCGGCGGCAAATCGCTTTTTGAGCTCTTGAAAGGAAATCCGGAAGCCCCCTGCCCCATTTCAGACGATATCCCCCTGCCCTTCGACCGGGCACTGCTGCCGGAGCCGGACGATACGCCCTGCTGCCGCCGCGCCTGGCGCGAGCTCCTGATCGAGGCGCATTACGACGGCTACCTTCAGCGCGAGGCCCAGTCGATAGCAAAACTTCACAAGCTTGAATCGTGGCGCATTCCGGAGGGCTTCGATTATACCTCCGTCAAAGGGCTCTGCAATGAATCGCTCCAGAAGCTGACCAAGGTCGCCCCCGGCACCCTCGCCCAGGCGGGACGGATCGACGGGGTCACTCCGGCGGAAATCGCGTTGCTCCAGATTCATCTCGTGCGGCGTCGGCATCGCGAAGAAGGCGACGGATCATGACGGAATCTCTACGGCGAAAACTCAGTTTTTTCACCGGCAACCCCCTCGCCCTCGCGGCGTTCGCGGTAGTGACGCTCTTTGTATTGCTGGCGGTCTCCGTGGAACTTTACAGCGCCTGGTGCGAGTACCGCAACGTCCTCCCCGCCTACGCGGTCGGAGATTCCGAAATCAGCTATCAGCCCCCCTCCCCCCGGCATTGGTTCGGCACCGATTACCAGGGGCGCGACGTCTTTCTCCGGGCCCTGGCGGGCAGCGCCACCGCGGTCAAAGTGGGCGTCATTGCAAGTTTGATCGCGGCGGTGATCGGGACTGTGCTCGGATTGCTGGCGGGGTTTTACGGCGGCGTCCTCGACGACCTGGTGGTCTGGATTTACAGTACTTTTGCCGCGATGCCGACCTTGCTCTTCATTCTCGCTTTTGCCCTGCTGGCCAAAGGGGGCTTCATGTCGGAGCCGGTGGCGGAGCTCTTCAAGGGGCTTGGCACATTGCTGCGGGCTGAGCCGGGGATGCTCGCGGTTTATCTTGCCATCGGCCTCAGCTGCTGGGTGACTCTCTGCCGGGTGGTCCGTTCGGAGGTGATGAAAATCCGCAATCTCCCTTACATCGCGGCGGCGAAAGTGAGCGGACAGCGGTCGTATGTGATCATGTTCCGCCACCTTCTTCCCAACGTATTTCACCTTGTGATCATCTATTTCACGCTGACCTTCGCCGGGGCGATCATGAGCGAAGTGATCGTCAGCTACCTTGGCGTCGGCGTCCAGAGCGCTCCAAGCTGGGGGGTGATGATCTCCGACGGGCAGGACCGGCTGTGGCGCGGCATCTGGTGGGAAGTGGCGGCGGCGACGGCGCTGATGTTTCTGCTGGTGCTTTCACTCAATATTCTCGGCGACCATTTGCGCGACAGGCTTGATCCGCGCAACCGTAATTGACCAATATGGGGGGATATGATGGAGACAAGGCCGATAGAGGCGCTTTCGACGCGCAGCATCGATCAATCGGACATTTCCGGTATCCGCTTTGAACGGCGGATCAGCCGGATTCCGACCGACCTTGAGCTGACCGGGCTCTCCGGGCTCTACTCGGTCGATGAAAAAATCGCCGAGGGCGGACAGTCGGAGGTTTTCCGGGCTTTCGACCGTTCGCTCAAGCGGGAAGTCGCGATCAAACGGCTCAAGCTGCGGCCGGGCAATCCCGAGAAACAAAGCAAGGCTTTTGCCGATTTCATCGTCGAGGCCCGGTTGAGCGCCCGGCTCGAGCACCCCGCCATCGTGCCGCTCTACGGCCTCTTCTGCGGCGACACGCCGGAAGAGCTGAACCTGGCGATGAAACTCCTTCGCGGACAGACGCTTCAGGAGCACTTGGAGTTCACGCGCAACATCTACAGCGTCAAGAAAAACACTTCAAACGAAGAGGTCGCGTTCGAAGAGCGGCTCCGGCTCTTTTACCGGATCGCCAAGGCGATCGAATACGCCCATAGCCGCGGCGTCATCCATTGCGACCTCAAGCCGCAGAACCTGATGCTGGGCGACTACGACGAAGTTTACGTCATGGACTGGGGCATCGCCTATTTTTTCGATCCCGAAAATCCCGATGACTCCGCTCTCCGCCCTCCGGTCGGGACTCCCGCCTACCTTGCTCCCGAATTACGGCATGGGGCCAAGCCGTCGCCCCAGACCGATGTGTTTTCGCTCGGCATGATCCTGTTTGAGATGGTAACCTTACGGCCGGCGGTCACGGGAGAATCGGCCAATGAAGTACTGCACAAGATCGAAAAAGGGGATTTATCCGATTTTCACCATCTTTTGCCCGGCTTTCCTCTTTCTTCAGACCTCGGAGCGATTGTACGCAAAGCGACCGCGATCGATCCGGCCGAACGTTACCGGACAGTTACCGACCTATGTCGGGATCTGCAGAGCTTCCGCTACGGGCGGGCGGTTTCGGCGAGGCCGGATACGCCGCTCCGGGCGGTCGTCCGCTTTGTGATGCGGAGGCATTTGCTGCTGCTGGCGATTTTCGGATTGCTGGGGGCGTTGGTGCTCGGCATGGGCGTTTTTATCCTGAACCGGGAAAATACCCATATCTCCCGGAACGCCGCACTGGAGCGCGAACACAATTCAATCCATTCGGCGGCGCTCAACCGGGCGCAGAAGTTCGACCGCAACTTTCTCTACCTCGCGGCCGAGCTCGACGCCCTGGGCGGAATTGCCGAGCGGCTGCTGACGGTAGGGGATGGACATCCGCAGGAACGGATTTATTTCCAGGACGAATTCAATTTATCCGCCAAAATCCCGTCCGACATCATTTACTCGCCATATTACCGGAAACCGATCAGTTTGAAGGAGATTTCGTTTATGCTGGCGCCGGGCGTCTCCGCGGCTCAAGGGACCCCAATCGCTTTGCGGCTCGGATGCATGAGCTCCTTTTTTCACCGTGCGCTCGCCAACCCGGGGCCGGAGCAGAAAAATGACACGCCGGACGACCAGATCATCGCCTCAGGCGGACTGCTGACCGGAATCTATATCGGCACGGTCGACGGGGTTTTCGGCTACTATCCCGGCAACCGGCATTATGCGAACGGATTCGACCCTCGCCGCCATCCGTGGTTCATCCTGGGAGCCGGAGCCCATCTTCCGCGCTGGGGCCGGTCGCATCTTTCCGCCTCCAAAACCGAACTGGTAATTCCATGTTCTTTGCGTCTGCACGACCCCGACGGCAAAACGCTCGGCGTGATCGGACTGCTGGTATCGCATGAGCGGGTCCGGTCGCTCCTGGGCGAGACGCTGCCCGGCGCTCACAGAGCCCTGGTCACGCCGGACGGGCTGTTGGTTCTGGACGACCACACCGACCGGGAACCGCCTCCAATTCGCTCTGACGGCTTTCCGGAATTTAAAACCTTTGAATTCGCCGGCGAACTTGCTCAGCTGATCACACACAACCCCGAAGGCGGCAGCAAGTCGTTTGAAGGAGGGTATCTGGTCGCGCTCAAATTGCAGTCGCTGAATCTTTACTACGTCGAAGTGATTCCGAAAGCCGCTAAATAAGCAGCATCCGGCAGCTCATTTGCACCGGATCGGCCGAAGTGAAGCGGACGTTCAGGATTTCCCCCAGTTTGATATCCCCGGCGAAGCGGTTTTTGTATTCAAGCGCGAGCTCGGGGATCAGGTAGGTGATCCGTTCATCCTGACGGAGGACCGGGACGGCTTGCGTTTCGTAGCCGGGATTCTGCGCGAGAAAGACCAGTTTCCAGAATTCATTGACCTGCCGTTCGAGTTTGCGGCGTTCAAGGGCGGCGTTTTCGCTCTTGGCGATGCGGCCTGCCATATATTCGGAGTCGAGCGGTTCCTCTCCCTTAAGGACGCGGCGGAGCTGTTGGTGGGCAAGGAGATCGCCGTAGCGGCGCAGGGGGCTGGTTACCCGGATATAAGGATCGAGTCCGAGTCCGGAGTGTTTTCCCGCCGAGGTGCCGAGGACGCTCGGAGAACAACTCCGGCGCAAGGTGAACATCGCGGGAAGCGAATCGCCCCGCTCGCTCTCTTCGGCTTCGACCTGAGTGGAAAAAGGCATCACCAGATCCCGTTCCGCCGCCCATTTGCCGAAGGCGCTGCCGGCGGCGAGCATCGAATTTGCGACCAGTTCCCGGACGTTATTGAGCGGAAGCGGCGTGATTTTGACTTCGCGGTCCTTGACTTTCACCTTGACTTCCGGGAGGTCGATGAACAATGCGCCGGCGGCTTTGCGGCGTTCGCGGAAACGCGCGAGCATGGCGGCGATTTCGACGAGCGGCGATTCGGCGAGCAGCGGCTCGGCCCCGGCGTAGTCGAGCCGGGTGACTTTGATCCGGGAGAGAAAAACGCGTTCGAGCCGCGCTTCGCCGCCGTCGTCGATCCGGATCGCGAAGGTCAACGCCGGCGACACCTCCGCCAAGCCGAGGCCGAAGACATCGGTCAATTCCGGAGGCAGCATCGAAACGATCTTCTCCGGCAAATACAAATTGGCCCCCCTCGCCTCGGCTTCGAGGTCGATCGGGCTCGAAGCCGTGACGATCGCGGCGGGGTCGGCGACGTGAACCAGGAGCAGCCCGTCCGCAAAACTGATCGCGTCATCGGGATCGTGGCTGTCGGCGTCGTCGATGGCAAAGGCGGCGAGATGCGTCAAGTCCTCGCGCTCCTCCTCCGGCAGTCCGGGCAGCGGAAAAACCGGATTATCAAGTTCAATTCCGGCCCGCGACGGCCAGGGATCGACGAAGTGATTCCAGATGCCGCAACGGATCAGCAGCGCATGCGCCTTGACCGGCTCGGCTTCGATGCCAAGTTCACGGAGCAAGCGGCTGCCGGTGCTTTCGCCGAGCGCCACCTGTTCGATTTCGCGCATGGCGGGACGGTCGGAGTCGAGAAGCGAGCCATGTTTGATCCGTTCAAGGAGTTCGGCCCGGAGCCGGGCCTCGCGGGCTTTGCCCTCGCGGGCTTCAAGGAGCTTCGCGCGTTCTTCTTCCGGGCGCGCGGCGACTCCGGCGGCGACCGAGCCGGAGAAATAAAGGCCGTCGACGAGCAGCCGCCAGGCGCTGTAGGCCGCTTCGGCGCTGTTGCGCGAATAGGCGAGCTCGGTGAATTCGGCAAAGGGAAAGGTCTCTTCTTCCATCAAACCGAGGAGTTCATCGAAATCCGGCTCCGGCAGCGTGGCGGGCGGCAACGACTGAACCGGACCGGCGTGAAGAAACTCGATGTCTTTGGGGCGTACGCTCTGGCTTTTGCCGCCCTCGATGCGTATTTCGATTTTTTCGGCGCCGGCGGAAACGACGGCGGCGCTTTTTTCACGGTAAAGGACCAAAGTTCCAGCGGACAATCTCATCAGAAAAGTCTCCCCTGAAAGAGTTCGTCTTCGCTCTCGTCCTCTTGCGCGCCGCGGCGGCGGCTTTTGGCCCGGACCGCCTGGCGCGGCAAAGACTGCATCGCGTCGCGGGCCTTGCCCGAGGTTTTCTCGAGCGTTTCGAGAATTTCATTGGCGCGGCCGATCACCGGTTGCGGCAATCCCGCAAGCTTGGCGACGTGAATCCCGTAGCTGCGGTCGGTGCTGCCGGGAACGATCTGGCGGAGAAAAATGATTTTGTCGCCGTATTCGCGCACCGCGACGTTGAAGTTATTGACGCCGCGGCGGCTCTGGGCGAGCTCGGTCAATTCATGATAATGAGTGGCGAACTGGGTCCGGCAGCGGCTCACCGGGTCGTCGTGAAGAAACTCCGCCACTGCCCAGGCGATCGAGAGCCCGTCGAAGGTGCTGGTGCCGCGCCCGATTTCATCGAGAATCACGAGGCTCCGGTTGGTCGCGCAATTGAGAATGTTGGCGGTTTCGACCATTTCGACCATGAAGGTGCTTTGCCCGCGGGCAAGGTCGTCTGCCGCCCCGACCCGGGTGAAAATCCGGTCGACCAGCCCGATTTCAGCCGAGTCGGCGGGGATGAAGGAGCCCATCTGGGCCATGATGACCAACAGCGCCGTCTGGCGGATGTAGGTCGATTTCCCGGCCATGTTGGGACCGGTAATGATCATCATCCTCTTGGCGTCGCAGTCGAGCAAGACGTCGTTGGGAACGAAGCGCTCGCCGCGCATCACCGCGTCGAGCACGGGGTGGCGGCCGCCTTTGATCGACAGGGTTTCGCCGGCGTTGACCAGGGGGCGGATATACTGGTATTTGCGCGCGTCCTCGGCCAGCGCCGCCAGCGCGTCGATGGTCGAGAGCGCCGCGGCCGAAGCCTGGATCGCGGCGGTAAAGGGTAGAACCAGGTCGCGAAGCTCGATGAAGAGCTGGTATTCAAGCGCTTTTGACTTCTCCTCGGCCCCCAGGATTTTACTTTCGAGCTCTTTGAGCTCCGGAGTGATGTAGCGCTCGGCATTGACCAAGGTTTGCTTCCTGACGTAATCGTCCGGGATCAGATTGAGGTTCGACTTGGAGACCTCGATGTAGTAGCCGAAAACTTGATTGTACTTGACCTTGAGCGACTTGATGGAGGTCCGCTCCTGTTCGCGGCGCTGGATGTCGGAGAGCCAGTTTTTGCCCTCGGTGGCGGCGCTGCGGAGCTCGTCGAGGAGCTCGGAATAACCGTCGCGGATGATGTTGCCGTCCTGAAGCGTCAGCGGCGGCGAGTCGGCGATGGCGCGGTTGATCCGGCCGGTCATTTCGGGG
>JAVBUI010000357.1:0-5653 GCA_031555495.1 Victivallaceae bacterium
CGGCGAGCAGCAGCAGCCGTTCCGGAACCGGAGCGCCTGGCGTCAAACGCATCGCTTCGTCGATTTTGCGGCGGTAGGCGACGGGCTCGTCTTCGCCGTAGTAGTGAAAATGGGTATCGAAAAGGATCATTTCGGGGAGACTTCCTCCGGCTTTGCCGGTTTTTCCGGATGAACCATCTTCAGAATTTCGCGGATTCTGAGCTGGTCTTCGGGAGAAATGTTTTTCTTGGGATCGCCGCCGGGAATGATCTGGGAGACGGCGCTGCCGAAGTTTTTGAGGAATTCGCTGACCCTGCCGCCGGTGAGAGCCATCAAAACATCTTCCATATTGAGCTCGGGTTCACTCAAGGTCCCGGCGACCGGGAATTTCCCCCGGATGCCCCCCATATTGACTTGCGATATCAGCGACAGCCGCTGATCCCCGTCGGAACGGATTTCGCCGGAGAACTTCAATTCCTTGATCAGCGAGCCGAAAAAATCGAGCTTCCGGACATGGATCACCCCCGGTTCGAATTCCAGCGCGAGGTCGCCCCGGTCGAGCCGGACGACCGCCAGCGGGCTCTGCGCGAAGTCGAGCTTCCGGCTGAGCGACGGCCAGACCTTGCGCGGATCGGCCGACTCCGGCATCAGCGACCCGGTCCTCAGGATCGCTTCGACCGGCAGCAGCAGCATCCGCATATAAGGCGAATTCAGCGACTGGCTCGAAACAATCACATTGCCGAAGCGTCCGTCCGCCGAGCCGGAAATCGTCTCCAGTACGTTATCGGCGAACACATTGCGGATATTCAAGTTCCATTTGAGTTCGTTGACGTCGCCATGAAGGTCGAGCCCCGGGCGGAAGAGCGAAGCCAATGCGCCGAGCTCGATCGGCTGTTCGGCCTTGCCGGAACACGACAGCACCATGCCGGCGGCGGTATCGAGCATATTGCAGGAGATCCGGAGCGGACAGCCGTTGAACATCAGGATCGCGTTTTTGGCCGCAACCCGGTTTTCCTGAAAACGAAAAAGTCCCGAAAGCCCGAAATCGGCGTGCGGCCCCCAGTTGAGGTTGTTGAGATTGAGCCGGAGGTCGATCGGGCGCTCGCCGAAATTCCAGGGCTGGTGAAGCGTGACTTTCGGCGCCACCTTTAACTTTTCCGGGGCCGGCAGAATCGGCGCGCCGGCGGCGCTGCCGCGCTCCCGCAGCGCCGCAAGGTCTCCGGCATAGCTGGTCAGCCGCACCGCGATCGGGCGCGACCGGTCGGCGGAAATCACGCCGGAGAGTTCGGCGTCGATCAACTGGCGCGGACCGGAGTGAAGGCGCAGGCGGCTCCGGCGAAGGTTGCTGCCGACGCCGTCGCTGTGGTCGAATTCGAAGTTGAACAATCCGTCAAACGCGGTCCGGTCGTCGACCGGACGGATTTTTTCGAGCTGGAAGTGTCCATTGGCCTTGATCTCTTCGTCGTCGCGCCCGGTCAGTTTCAAATTGCCGGACACCAGCCCGTCCTGAATCCGCCCGGGCAGGAAAAGGCCGAGGAACTTTTCATTGAGGTAACGGACGGCGACACGGCTTTCCCATTCGCGGCTCACGGGATCGAACGAGCCGGGGGTTTCGATCCGGAGCGCGGGGCGTCCGCTGACCCGCCAGTAAAGCGTATTGGCGTTGAGCTGGATGCGCCCGTTCTCCGGGCGGTAGAAAGAAAATTCGTCCTGGATGATCACATCGCGAAAATGGGTGGAGCCCAATCGCCCGGCGACATTGTTCATCGAAAAATTGCCGTTGGCGGTGGCGGTGGCGAAGTCGCCGCTTCCGTCGAAACGGATCGCGGCCCGGAACTGCCCTTCCGAAAAGCGGAGCATTTTTTCCGGCAGAAAACGATTGACTTCAAGCAGCGGCCAATCGGCATTGAGTTGAATTTTCCAATTGAATTTCGGAGTCAGGCCGGGGAACGCGAATTCCTGGGTTTCAAGCCGGGCCGAACTCCGCGTCGCCTGGCGACTCTCAAGCTCAAGATTGACCTCATCGACCCTGAGCCGTTCGGGATTGAAATCGAACTTCCCGGAAGCTTTGCCGGTCAGGGGCATGAAGGGCCGCAATTCGCCCTGGAGGTCTTTGTGCATCTCTTCCGGCAACAGCAAAAGCAGAGACTCGGACAAGTGCCTGAGTTCAAAAGAGGCGTTCCCGCTCTTTTTGCCCGGCAGAAAGCTCCCCCTGGCGTCCAACTCGGCAAAGACCGCGTCCGGTCGGCCGACGCGGAGAATGAAGCGGCTGAAAGCCAGCGACAGATTCTGCCCGACCTCGGAGTCCCAATCGAGTTTCGCGTCAAGATTGCTTCGCTGATAGTGGTCGATATGGAACCCGACCTTCTGCGCAGCGAATCCGCCGTGAATCTTTGCTCCGGTCAAATCCCGCGTGAAGTCGAACGACGCCGCTCCGGAGACGGAACCGGCGTCGAAGCGCATCCGCTGGTTTTCCGGCATCGCGAAGCGAAGCAATTTCAAATCGAAGTCGGAAACTTCGAGCGTCACCCCCGGCCGGTCGCCATTGGTACTCAACCGGGCCAGGTCGTAATTGACCGGATTGCGCAAATAGAGCCGGAGCGCGGAACGGTCGCTCTCGGTAAGCTCAAGCCTGAGCGATTCGACTTCGATCTGGCGCGAAGCGAAATCGATGGAAAAATCCTGCTTCGAACGCATCGTAAAACCGGGCAGGTCAATCCCTTCCCCGTCGAAATACCCCATTCCCGGCTCCCGGTCGAGCCGCCACTCGCCGGCGGCGGAGACGCGCTCGCGGGACCATTCCAGCGTCCCGTTTCCTTCGATCTTCATCAGCCCGGGATTGACGCCGTAAAATAATTCGGAGCCGAGCGCGATCAGCTCTTCGGGCAGCAGGAAATGCCGGACCTTGAAGGCGAGCGGCGCGCCATGGTCGCTCACGCTGCCTGAGCCGTCGAAAAAGCCGCGCTTGTCTTTGCCGTCCCCCTGGGTCAGCTTGATTTCGTTGAATTTCCAGAGTCCGTTCCCGCGCCGGACGTCCAGCTTCCAATCGAGCTCGCTTTCACCGACCCGATAATCGTTGATCAGCGAAGTGAACTTGCGCCAGCGGCTTTCGAGAACGCCGTGTTCGAACTCAAGATTCCTGCCCCACTCAATCCTGAGGGTGCCGTCAAAATCGGTTTCGGCTTCAAAGCTCTGAGCGGTCTCGAGCCCGGCCCGGCCGGATGCGACAAGGTCCATCGGACGCCCGGTGCCGAAAAACGGCGTTTTGAGTTCAAGACCGGAAAAAGTAAGCTCATGAGTCTGCCCGGAGCGCCGCACCGAGACCAGGACTTCCGATTCCTCGATCGCAACCGAAGTAAACTCCATCGCCGACAAGCCGATGTCGGAGTCCATCGCCGACTCCTCGTCCTGCGGCGTCGCCAGCCGGAGGAAGTTCCACTGCCGGTCGCCGTCCGAAATGAAGCGGAGCCGGACGCCGGAGGCGTCGACCTCGCGAAAGCTGATTACGCCGCGAATGCACTGAAAAAAGTTGTAAAAGCCGCGAACCCGCCGGATTTCGAGGAAGGGTTCTTTTTCGTCTCCGAGCCGGAAGCGCCTGACCGTAAGCCGTGCGTTCCACGGTCTCCAGTCGATCTCTCCTGCCGCAAAGCGCACTCCGGAAAGCCGGCTCGCCAGCGGCACCACCACCCGGGTCAGGAAAAATGAACCGGTCACAAAGAAATAAGCAGCAACCAGCAAAATGGCGCCCGAAAGCGCCGCAACCGGCAGAATTCTGATTTTGAATTTCTTCATGACCCTGTGCGCGGCTCAAACTCCGCGAGAAAAAAGTTTCTGGAGTTCAGTCTGGAAATCTTTGACGTCTTCTTCCGTCGGTTCGCCCTTGACCTTGTCGAGGCCGAGCCGTCCGTACTGGTCGACGTACCATTCGGCACTGGCGCCGGAAATGAAAACCTCGGTACCGCCCGCCATCGCGCCGGGGCGGAGAATTTTGCTTGTTTCGATCTGCGTTACGCCGCTTCCGGCCGCCGGGGAGGCCTCCTCCGGCTCTTCCCTGACCGGTTCGACCGGATCGTTTTTGCCCCAGTCGACGTCTTCGAGCTCGGCGGCGAGGACGCGGATGTCCATGAATTTGAGCGTGCAATCGAATTTTTCGTTGACCGAGTTCTGGATCTCGGAAAGAGTACGCCCGGCTGCAAGTTCGGCCGCCATGAATTTTTTAATTTCAATATCCTGCTGACTCATGTTTTCACCTCCATTTTCAGATAAGATACACCGCCGTTCCCCAAAAAGTTCGCACCTCTCGGCCACGGGCCTCGGGTCCGCTTCGCGGCTTCGGCTCTCTTTCCGGGGGCCCCGCTCTCCGTCACTCCGTGCGGCTTCCTCCGTCGCGCTTTGCGCTATGGAGGACAAGTCGCCGTACTCATGACTTCGAGTAAGGTATTGTTTATTTTATCGCAACATTGCTCCTTTTGCGGATAAGATATACCGGAAAAACCAGAAATACAAGCATCCGGGTCAGATCGTCAGGGGAGCGCCCTTGCCGTCGAAATACCCCTTGATCGTCTCGATGACGCCGTTCCGGTCATTGGTTTCAGCGGTGCGGAACCGGCAGACCGCCGCCAGCTCGGGATGGGCGTTCGCCATCGCATAACTGTGAAAACAGCTCTTCATCAGCTCAAGGTCGTTGAGGTAATCGCCGAAGGCCATGCAGTCGCCGTGCCCGATCCCGAACTCCCGCTGCAGAAACGCCATCGCCGTTCCCTTGGTCACGTCGGGCCGCATGAAATCGACCCACTGGCTCCCCGCCAGCGTCACCGCGAAACGGTCGCGGAAGTGCTGAACCTTAGCCCAGGTGTTCGCTTCCGCATTGCCGGAATCGAAGACCGCGACCTTGCAGATCCGGTCTTGCGCGATCACCTCCGGCAGCGAATCGACCCGGCGGCAACGCTCGTAATACATCGCCGCGTTGCGCCGGAATTCCGGGTCGTCGTCCTCGACGTAAGCCGATTCGACGCCGCAGAAAATCGGAAACGCGCCCGGAATCTCCCGGACCGCCGCCAGGACCTCCAACAATTTCTCCTCCGGCAGCGGACAGTCGAAAAGCAATTCACGCCCCCGGAACACCACCGCCCCGTTTTCACAGATGAAATAAAGCCGGTCGGCGCTCCCGGGAAAGGTTTTGAGCAAATTGTAATACTGCCGCCCGCTCGCGATCACAAAAGGAATCGAGCGCTGTTCCAATTCCCGGACCAGCGCATCGAATTGGGCCGGAACGCGCTTGGCATTGTCAAGCAGCGTCCCGTCCACGTCAGTGGCAATTAAGCGAACCATATTAGTAGCGATAGGTTTCCGGCTTGTACGGCCCGTCGACCGGAACGTCGATGTACGCGGCCTGTTCCGGCGTCAGTTTCGTCAGCTTCGCGCCCAGCTTTGCGAGGTGGAGCCGTGCGACTTCCTCATCGAGCTTCTTGTCGATCAGGTAGACGCCGACCTTGCGCTGCGGATTGCGGGCGATGTCGATCTGGGCCAGCGTCTGGTTGGTGAAGCTGCTGGACATCACGAACGACGGGTGGCCGGTGGCGCATCCGAGATTCACCAGCCGCCCTTCGGCGAGAAGATAAATCGAGTGCCCGTCCGGGAAGGTGTAACGGTGAACCGGGCAGGAGCTGCCCTT
>JAVBUI010000227.1:0-3154 GCA_031555495.1 Victivallaceae bacterium
CGTTCTTCGGGAAGCGTCCCGATCACCGCTTCGACCTCGAGGTCGCGAATCATGATGTAATCCATGCTGTTTTACCCTTTCCGCCGCATCCGCGCGACGAACATCGCATCGCAGTCTTCGTCGGCCGGCGTCACCTGGAGCATCCCCCCCGCAACTTCGCTCCCGTTGAGGGGATGGCGGAAGGACTCCAGCTCAAAGTCCTGGTTTTCAGCAAGAAACGAATTCACCACGCCGGTGTTTTCGCTCGCAAAAATCGAACAGGTCGCGTAAATCAGCACCCCGCCGGGACGAACTCCGACCGAGGCGTTGGCGAGAATCGAAAGCTGCAAAGCCGCCATTTCGGCAATTTCACTCTCCTTCAAAGTCCAGCGCCCGTCCGGATTGCGCCGCCAGACGCCGGAGCAACTGCAGGGGGCGTCGACCAGCACGCCGTCGAATTTCTCGCGCTGCTTGGGGCGAAGCGGCTTGCCGTCCCATTCCCGGGTAAGGATATTGGGAAACCCCGCCCGCCGGGCGCGCTTGCGCAAGTCTTCGAGCTTGTAACTTCTGACGTCGGAGGCAACCACGGTCCCCTTGCGTTCCATCAGATCGGCGAGCTGGAGGCTCTTGCCCCCTGCCCCGGCGCAGGCGTCGAGCCAGCGTTCGCCCGGCTTCGGCGAGGCAACAAGGCCGATGGCCTGCGAAGCGAGGTCCTGTACCTCAAATTTACCGTCACGGAAATCGACGAGTGTATACAAGTTGATCCTGGCGTCGTAAAGCGCGACCGCGCGCTCGACGCCGGGCGTCTGGCGCATCTGGAATCCGAGCAGGGCGAACCGCCCGAGCTGCCCTGTAACGTCCGGGGTCTGGAGCCTGAGCCAGATCGGGGGGCGTTCGCGAAGCTTCGCGGCATAGCTCTCAAGCGGGAAACCGGGCGCGACGTATTGCCTGACCCAGTCCGGAAACTGATCTTCAAGGGTCGGCTCCGGCTTGATTCTCTCCCTGACCGCGCCGAGAATAAATCCGGTGGCCGGAAAATCGGGTTTTTCCAGCCTGAGCCCGCCGCAAAGGAGCATTTCGAGCTCGAGCGCGGAGCACGAACCGCTGCCGTACTCGATTTCGGCAAGGCGCTCTTCGGCAAGGTGCCGCCGGAGCGTCCCCCAGTTGCGGAAGACGGCGTAAACCGCCTCGGAGATGAACTGCCGGTCGCGCGAGCCGCATTGGCGGTGGTCGCGGAAGAAGGCGGCCAGCGCCCGGTCGGCGGGCTTGCCGCCGTTGAAAACGGCGCGGAGCACCTCGCAGAGCGCGCTCAAGGCGAGCTTCATCTGCGAGCGCATTTTGATGTCGGAAATCGCATTGGCGGGCCGCTTGGCCGAACCTGACGCTTTTGAGCGGAATCGGGACATAGGTTGACAGATCGCCTTTATATGACAATTAATGATTATGTTTCGCTATATTATACCCCGTCAATGGGAAAATTGAAAGAGAATACCGCAAAACAAATGCAAAAAACTTCACTCCGCCCACTTCGATCTTTTTTTTTCTCGGAAAATGATTTGACAAAACCAAAACGAATGCTAAATTAATCCTTGCTTCCGGAAAGTGTATTTTGCGGTCGTCACCGTTTTGGCCATCCCCCCCCTCCAAGGCCGAGGCGTGGCGGCCGCTTTTTTTTGCTTTGACGCGCGGAAAATCTCGCGTTTGGGCAGTCGTCGTTTCTCGGTCGCGTACAGGAGTACGCTCCCTCTCGCCTCCTTGGCCCAAGCGCGACATTTTCTCGCGCGTCTTCGCAAAAAACAACGTGTTGAATGTACGCATGAGGGTAAATCGGGGTGCTTTGCGCCCCGATAGGGAAGCGGGGAGAAATCGGGGTGCTTCGCTTCCCGATGGGAGGCGGGGAATCGGGGTGTTTCGTGCCCCGAGGGAAAACTCGCTTCGCGGCATGAATGGCGTTATGGGGTTGGAATGACGCTCTTTCGTTCGGGATTGATGATCCGGGTTGATTCGTCGAAGAGTGCCTCGACTTCATCCCCGTGCGCCATAACATAGTCCCGTTCTTCCGGGCGGAGCGGGATCAGTTGAAGGACGCCGACTTCAAGTTCCGGGGAAAGTTGAAAACAGGCATCCTCCGGCGGTTTTCCGGCGGGCGGAAGCAGCAATACGGCGCTGAATGCCGTGTTTGCGTAAGGCTTCGGCATTTGCACCGTGTGTCCGGGACCAAGGAGGGCGTCATTTCCGATCGGGTAACGCGCGATGTCTTTGAGCATCCGCGTCGGCCAGAGATTATTTTCGGTTTTTTTCAGCGGCCAGTCGGCCGGGAGCGTCACCATCACTTCCAGGCGCTCGAATGCACCGGCAAGGCGCAGCTCCCCGGGAACCGGCATCAGATAAGCTCCCATGCCGCCGGTGATCAAATAGACAACGGATGAATCGGGCGGATCGACGATAAATATATCGACATGAATGCCGACTGAAAAAATTTCATGCCAGACAAACCGGATTTTGCCGAAATGCTCCTCGATCTTTTTTTGCAGCGCTTCCGCTTCCCCGGCTGTATAACGGGTTCCCCGCTGCCGGTTATTGAACGCATTGGCGCGGAGAATGTGCCGGAATCCGTAGAAAGGAGCGCCGAAACCGGCCTCGCCCCGCCCATCATAAATCGTCATATAAACGTCGGCGAAAGGCGAATAGGAAGGATAAGCGGGATCGCCCGGATATGCGATTTTGACCACATTCGGCCCGCCGTCGTCCTCGCTCCAGCAGGAGCCGGGATGTTGCGCCCGAACCAGCTCGCCCAGATACGCCGCCATGCCGAGCCACGGAGTTTGCTCCGGATGCTTCTCCAGCCGGATCTGCGCGAAATCACTGTCGGCCGCGGACATCTGCAACTCTTCGGCATGGGTATGGAGAAACTCCGTTTGCTCGGCAAACCCCAACGCGGCAAGATCGGCATTGAGCGCTTTTTTGACATATTTTCGAAACTCTTCGGCGATTTCAGACAATTGGTCCAGAGTAAGCGCTTCCGAGGCGAACTGAAACTCCATCCACCCCTTCCGTCGGGAACGCAAAATGCGAATGCGCCGCACCAGCCAGATCAGACATACGGCAGCGACCACGCAGATTGTAATCTTTAGAAACATGACTCAATCTCCTCTGCCCGACTCCAGCAAGGCGA
>JAVBUI010000327.1:0-6152 GCA_031555495.1 Victivallaceae bacterium
ACCCGGGCCGCGTGGCCCTGGACCCGTCGCTCCGCGCTGGTGCGCTCCGCTCCCTCTTGGTCTGCGGCACGCTACACGAAGAAGTTCTCGCAGGCCCAGGTGCTTTGCGTCGCCGGGCGGCTGGCGGCGCGGTAGTCCGAGGGTGATTCCCCCCGGAGGCGGCGGTAGGCGCTCGAGAAATAACTTTCACTCGCAAAACCGCATTCGGCCGCAATGGTTTTCAGCGGCAGCGTGGTGGCGTTCATCATCTTCTCGGAGTTTTCCAGCCGCGCTTCGAGCACGTAATCGGCCAGCGTCCGCCCGGTTTCGCGCTTGAAGAGATGCCGCAGATAGTCGCCATTGAGGTCGAGCGCCGAGCCGATGCTTTCGGCGGTCAGCTTCCGCGACAGATTGCGGCGGACGTAGTCGTCGATCAATTCCCAGTGCCGCCCCCGGACCGGAGCGGCTGTATCTTCATTTTCTCCGTCAAACATCGCGAGGATTAAGCTCGCCGCGCGAAAATTGCGACGGGCCGACGCCAGCCGGTTCCGGGCCGGACTGTGCATCAAATCGACCATTTCATCGACCAGGTGCGGCGCGAGGGCGTTGCGGAAAACCGCTGCTTTCGGCAGCGGCTTCCGGCTGTCGATGTCAACCATCAAACACAAATCATCATGCTTGCGACGGGCAAAAACATCGTGTTTGAAATTCGGAGGCGTCATCGTCCAGCAGTCGGTGACGACCGTTTCCTCGCAACCGTCTTCAAAGCGGATGATGCCGGGGCCGCCCCGGTGAAGCACAAGCTCGAGATGCGGATGCTCGTGCCATCCACACCAATGATTTGACTGCAATGTGGTTACACCGTAAGCGCAGACGAACGAAATCCGCGCTCCCATCAGTGAATCGATCCAGTTACCGAAGCCATCGAACTGCTTTTTCATACTCCTGCCTCCTTCTGAAAAATACTCCGCAATCGCATTTATGCAATGTAGAAATCCGAATATTATTTTAGAAATCCGGCTTTTTTCGCCACTTCTCCTTCCATTTGCCGCAATTGCCGTTATAATTTTAACAAATAAACACCGGTTTCGGCAAATCAGGGAGGATTGGTTATGACGGCGAAAAAAATCAGGGTCGGCATGGTCGGCGGCGGCCAGGGGGCGTTTATCGGCGAGGTCCACCGCCGCGCGCTGCGCCTCGATAACCGTTATGAATTGGTCGGCGGTGCTTTCGACGCCGATCCGGCCCGGGGGCGCGCCTTCGGGCTCGAGCTCGGTCTCGATCCGGCCCGGCTCTACGACAACTGCGAAGAACTGATCCGGCGCGAAAGCGCGTTGCCCCCCTCCGAGCGGATGCAGCTCGTATCGGTGGTCACCCCGAATTTCCTCCACTTTCCGATCGCCGACGCGCTCGCCGAAGCCGGTTTCCACGTGATGTGCGAGAAACCGATGACGCTCAATTCGGATGAAGCCGTCAAACTCGCCAAGACCGTCCGCCGCAAAGGCACGCTCTTCGGCGTGATGCATAACTACATCGGCTACCCGATGGTCAAGCTGGCCCGCGACCTTGTCCGCGAAGGGAAGCTCGGCAAGCTCCGCAAAGTCATCGTCCGCTATTCGCAGGAGTGGCTCTGCCGTCCGGTCGAGCAGAACGGCAACGCGCAGGCCGCCTGGCGTACCAACCGCAAACTGAGCGGCGGCGGCTGCATCAGCGACATCGGGGGACACGCTTTCAACCTCGCTGAATACGTTTCCGGCCGCAAAGTGGAAGAACTTTGCGCCGACCTCAACACCTTCGTCGCGGGCCGCGAGGTCGACGACGACTGCTCGATCCTGCTGCGCTTCGACGAAGGAGTGCGCGGCATCCTCCTCTCCAGCCAGACCGCGCCGGGGCGGCTCAACGACCTCGACCTCGAAATCCGAGGCGAAAAAGCGTCGATTTACTGGAGTCAGGTCGATCCCGAAAAGCTCGTCTTCCGCCCGTGGAACGAGCCCGAGCAAATCTGGCACCGCGGCAGCGAATACGTCCGCTCCATCAGCCCCGGAGCGGCGCGCGCCGCCCGGCTCGCGGCGGGACACCCGGACGGCTTCATCGCCGCTTTTGCCAACCATTACGTCAATCTCGCCGACTGCATCGAAGCGCGGGAAGCGGGAACGGCTCCGGGCGAGCTCAGTCTCGATTATCCCGGCGTCGAGGCGGGGCTCCGGGTGGCGTCCTTCATCGACGCCGCGCTGAGCACGCTCGAAAAAGATGAAAAATGGGTGAAAGTCGACTGAACGCCATTTGCAATCAATCCTTTTCAGCACTAGATTATTCCCAAAAGGATTGAGTTATGACATACGATTGCGTACCCGCCGCGCGGCAGGTCCCGGCTTATGAAGCCGCCGAATTCGCGCCGAAGCGGCATTCTTATTGCGTCCTTGTCTTCGTCATCAACGAGGGCGAAAAGCTGCTGAAGCAGCTCGAGCGGATGCAATTCCTCGCCGACCGGGCCGACCTCGTCGTCGCCGACGGCGGCAGCACCGACGGCTCGACCGATCACGGGAAGCTCGCCGGGCTCGGCGTCAACACGCTCCTGGTCAAACGCGGCAAAGGCAAGCTGGGAAGCCAGATGCGCATGGCCTTCGACTGGGCGCTCAAGCGCCACTACGAGGGCGTGGTGGTCATCGACGGCAACGGCAAAGACGGCGTCGAAGCGATTCCTTTCTTCCTCGACGCGCTCCGGAGCGGCGCCGACCACATCCAGGGCTCGCGCTTCATTCCGGGCGGTTATCACGAGAACACGCCAAAATCGCGCTATTGGGGCCTCAAACTTCTTCACCTCCCGGTGATGCGGCTCGCCTCGGGCTTTCACTACACCGACACCACCAACGGTTTTCGCGCTTACAGCGCCGGGCTCCTCAATTCGCCCGAAGTCGATCTCTTCCGCGATGAATTCGAGGGCTACGAGCTGCATTATTACCTCGCGGTCAAAGCGGCTCGGGGGCCGTTCAAGGTGCTCGAGCTCCCGGTGAGCCGGGTTTATCCCGCCCACGGCAAAATCCCGACCAAGATCAGCCCGATCCGGGGCAACCTCAACGTGATCGACAAACTGCTCTCAGTTGCCAACGGCCAATATGACCGGGTCAGACCGGTCCATTACGGTTGGAAGCTCGCGGTCTTTGCGGCGCTTTTGTTGTGCTTCGCCGCCATCGCCGGCTGGGGGCTCCTCCAGCGGACCTCGGGCGATTTCGAAACCCGCTGCAACGAGGCGGGCGTGATGCTCTCCGGCATCGACCCCTATTTCGTCTGGGCCAAAGAAACGGTGAGCCAATTCCGCTGCGACATCAACGCGCCGTGGGTTTACCTGGCGATGACGCCGTTCGCGAAATTGTCGCTCGGGGTCGCCCGCGAGGTCTATCTCGGCCTTCAGTTCCTGCTGATCGGCTGGATCTTCTTCGTCCTCTTCGACCTGGCCCGCGAACGTCAAACCGTGTTCACGGCGGCGCTCGTCGCCATGGCGGCGCTGGTCAATCCATATTACAAAACCGACCTCGCCACCGGCAACTTCGCGATCCTGACCGCCGCCGGGGCGGCGCTGGCGATCTACAGCCTCAAGCGCAACCGCGAAACCGGCACAGGAATCGGCTTTTTCCTGATGCTCTTCAAACCGACCACGGGCGTTCTGACCGGGATTCCGCTGCTCTTCGGAAAACACCTGAAGGCGCTCGTCCTGGCCGCGCTCCTCTGCGGCGCGGCGACCGCCGCCGTCTGGGGAATCACCGGATCCAATCCTATCGAACTTGTCCGGCACATGCAAGCGGGCGGGGCGAAATACCTGGCCGACGACCCGCACCTCTCGGGAATTTTCGCATTCCTGACCCGCTGGTACGCGCCGTCGGGCGTGGTACTTGAGAGCGCACTTTTCGGCCTTGCGATGACGCTCTTCTTTTCGTGGAAGCTCCGCAAATACCCGCCGGAGCTGGCGCTGCTCCCGGCTCTGATGATGGCGCTCCTCTGGAACTATTCGCGGGTCTTCAACTTCGTGCTGCTGACCTTCCCCGCCTTCCTCCTGATCCGCCGTTTCGCCGGGGCGGCGAGTTGGCGTGAACGTCTCGAACTGCTCTTCATCTACGCGCTTTTGATGTTCCCGATCGACGACCGGGTCGGGGCGTATTTGTATTCGCTGAAGTATTTGGGCGTCACATTGGCGTTTCTTTACATTTATTGCAGGCGCGACGCGTTTGCGGAAAGCAGGTGAGGTATGTTGTTCAACTCCGTCCACGCGCCGATCGGCGCGCACAGCGCTTTCACGCTCGGGAACCCGGGCAAAACCGGGGGGTTTTCGGTCGAAGACGGCAAGCCCGCCGATGAAAACGTCTACATCGCCATCGAGTGCCCCAATCGCCCCGGCCATTACCGGTCGCTCCCCTTCTGGGAACCGAGCGATGACGAGGCCGCCCGCTTCGACCACGAAAACGCCGAGCCCGCCGCCGCCGCAATCGAACAGCTCGCCAAATTCCATCCCGATGAAATCGAACGCGACTTCAACCTCGGTTCCGACCGTTTCCGGGCGGGCGACCTTGAGTTCACGGTTTACTCGAGGACGCTCCCCGTCGCCGATCCGGAAACCGCCGACGCCGACCTTCTCGCCTCGCAGCTCTGTCCGGCGGTAATCGCCGAATTGGTCATCGACAACCGCCAGGGCACGCGCGGACGCCGCGGCATCTTCGGCTTCCAGACCGACCGGCGGCTCGACAACATGCGGCGGCTCGAGAACGGCTTCGCCTCGGGACAGGCGGTTTCGGTCACCACCGACGCGCCGGTTCAGATTCTGCAGAACTTCAACATCGAGCGCATTCTCGCGAGTCCGCCCGAAGTTTCGCTCGCCTTCGGCCTCGGCAATTGCGGCGCGCTGCTCTTCACCGCCGCGCCGGGGGAACGGGTGGTGTTCCGCCTGGCCTTCGCCTTTCACCGTGCGGGAATCGTCACCACCGGCGAAAAGATGTCGTATTACTACACCAGATTCTTCCCGGACCTCGAATCGGCTGGACAATTTGCGCTGACTCATTTCGAGCGTTTCAAGGCCGAAGCGCTCGCCTCCGGGCGCGCGCTCGACGAAACTCGCCTGCCCGCCGACCGGGCGTTTCAGCTGATCCACGCGATCCGGAGCTACTACGCTTCGACCCAACTCTTCGACTGCGAAGGCCGGACGGTCTGGACGGTCAACGAGGGCGAATACCGGATGATGAACACCTTCGACCTGACCGTCGACCAGTTGTTTTATGAGCTCAAAATGAATCCCTGGACGGTCCGGAGCGAGCTTGACCGCTACGTGGAGCGCTACAGCTACCGCGATCAGTACGGCATCTCCTTCACCCACGACATGGGAGTGCGCAATCATTTCACGCCGCCGGGGCACTCGAGCTACGAATGCCCGGAGCTCCCCGGCTGTTTCTCGCACATGACGCGCGAGCAGCTGGTCAACTGGGCGCTTTGCGCCGCCGCCTACTGCCTCGAAACCGGCGAAAAACGCTGGGAAGCGACCTTCGACGCGGTCTTTCAGTCGATGCGCAACCGGGCGGACGAAAACGGATTGCTGGTCCACAATTCAAGCCGCTGCGGCGCGGACGGCATCGAAATCACCACCTACGACAGCCTCGACGAATCGCTCGGCCAGGCAGACGGCAATCTCTATCTGGCGGTCAAGACCTGGGCGGCCTACCTTGCATTGGCCGAAATCCTGCCCGATCCGGCTCCGGCGCGCGAGCTCGCCCGCCTTACGGGTCAGGCGATCGCCCGCGCCGCCCTCCCCGACGGGACGATTCCCTCGATCCTCGACCAATCCGAAACCGGTAAAATCCTCCCGGCGATCGAAGGTCTGGTCTTCCCGTGGTACCTCGAGCTCAACGACGCGCTCGATCCCGAGGGCGAACACCGCGAGCTCCTCGCCGCGCTTAAGAAGCACTTTGAAACCATCCTCAAACCCGGCGTCTGCCTCTACCCCGACGGCGGCTGGAAACTCTCAAGCACCGCCGACAACTCCTGGCTGTCAAAGATTTACCTCTGCCAGTTCGCTGCGCGCAAAATCCTCGGCATCGACACTCCCGCGGTCAGCGCCGAAGCCGACGCGGCGCACGTCAAATGGCTCACCAATCCGGGCAGCTCCTACTGGGCCTGGAGCGACCAGATGA
>JAVBUI010000237.1:0-9108 GCA_031555495.1 Victivallaceae bacterium
TCTGGATCGGCGACCACAACCACATCTCGCACCGCTTCACCCGGATCGGCCTCACCCGGCCGCGCGCGGTGCTGCTGGTTCATCTGATGGCGCTGACGGTCGGGCTCGGAATTTTCCCCATCATGTGGGGCGATTTCTCGACTGCGGCGGTGGTGGTGGCGCAGGCGGCGCTGCTGCTCGTCATCGTAAGCATCATGCAATTTTCATTGGCGGATAAAAAGTAACTCAAAGAGGGTCAAATGGCACAAGCAGTCTTCGAGTCTGGCAAGTTCGTGATGGGGTGCAACTACTGGGCTTCGCACGCGGGCACCTTCATGTGGCGGAACTGGAAGGCGGACGCGGTCGCGAAGGATTTCGCCGCGCTCCGCGCCAACGGGATCGAAATCGTCCGGGTGTTCCCGCTCTGGCCGGATTTTCAGCCGTTGACCAAACTATACGAATGCAGTGGAAATTTCCGCGAAATCCGGATGAATGAACTCCCGTTCCCCGATACCGAAACCGGCCGCGCCGGGGTCGAAGCGAAACAGCTCGACAATTTCCGGACGTTGGCCGACCTCGCCTCGCAGAACGGCCTGAAACTGGTGGTCGGCCTGGTCACCGGCTGGATGAGCGGTCGTCTTTATGTCCCGCCCGCCTTTGAAGGCGTCGACGTCCTGACCGATCCCGAAGCGATCCGCTGGCAGGTGCGCTTCGTCCGCTGCTTCGTCCGCGAGCTCAAGGACCACCCGGCCATCGTCGGCTGGGACCTCGGCAACGAGTGCAACTGCATGGGCAAGGCCCCCACGGACGCCGCCGCCTGGCTCTGGAGCAACGCGATTGCGAGCGCGATCCGGATGGAGGACCGCAGCCGCCCGGTGGTTTCGGGGATGCACAGTCTCCAGTGCGACAGCCGCGCTCCGTGGCGGATCGTCGACCAGGGGGAATTGATGGACATTCTGACCACCCACCCTTATCCGTGGTTCACGCCGCATTGCGAAATCGACCAGGTCAACACGCTCCGCAACGCCTTTCACGCCACTGCCGAATCGCGGCTCTACGCCGACGTCGGCGGCGTGCCGTGCTTCGTCGAAGAGGCGGGCAACCTCGGCCCGATGCTGTCGGGCGAGGAGACGGCGGCAAGCTATTTGCGCAACATGCTCTGGAACTCCTGGGCGCACGACTGCCGCGGTTTGATGTGGTGGTGCGCGCACGACCAGACCGAGTTGCGTCATGCCCCCTACGACTGGGTGGCGATGGAGCGCGAGCTGGGTTTGCTCGACCTCAAGCGCAAGCCCAAGAAGCCGGTGATGGAGTTCGCGAAATTCCGCAAGGTCCTCGATTCGCTGCCGTTCGAGAAGCTGCCCGAATTCCGGCGCGATGCGGTGGTGCTGCTGACCGCCGAGCAGGACCAGTGGGGCGCGGCTTATTCGAGCTTCATCCTCGCCAAGCAGGCGGGCTTCGACGTGGAGTTTCAGAACGCCGACCAGCCGCTCAAAGATGCGAAGCTCTATATCATGCCGTCGGTCGGCGGCATGGCGGCGATGCCGGGCGTGCGCTACGACGCGCTGCTGGCGAAAATCCGGGCGGGAGCGACGCTTCTCGTGACCCTCGACGGCGGGGTGCTCCAGCCCTTCAACGCGGTTTTCGGCACTGATGTCGACTTCCGTTTCAAGTCGGGCCCTTATCAGGTGAAACTTGCGACCGGCGAAACGCTGACGCTCAAGAATACCTTCCGTTACGCGATGAAGGTCCGCGACGCCAAAGTCCTCGGCACCGACGACGCGCTCTCCCCCGTCTTCTCGGTCGCCAAATACGGCAAGGGCAAGGCGATGGTGCTGATGTCGGCCGTGGAGACGATGCTGGCCGACCAGCCGGGCGCTTTCGCCGAGGGCGCGGAGCCCTATTGCGCGATCTACCGCATGGCGGCCGAAGCCGCCGGGATCAAGCGGGCGGTCCGGAGCCTCGATCCGCAGCTGACCGTGACCGAGCACTGGCTCTCGGCCAAAGAATTGATCGTGGTCGCGATCAACAATACGCCGACGACGCGCAAACTCGCGCTTGAATATGACGGAAAAGTGACGGCACTCTACGGAAACGCCAAAACAATCGCCGGAAATGACGGTGTAATCTTGAAATTGAGGGTAAAATAAATGACATTCGCCTCCGCCAAATGGATATGGAAGGACGCTGAAAGCGTCAATTCCTATAATAATTCCGCCGTTTTTCGCCGTAAATTCGAAGTGACGGATCGCCTTTCCGGCGAAATTGATCTGGTCGCCGACAGTTTTTACCGTCTTTTCGTCAACGGCGAATGGGTCGCCGACGGCCCGGCGCGCGCTTACCCGGAGCACTGCCGCTTCGACCGGCTGAAGCTGGACCGTTACTTGAAAGAAGGCAAAAACGAACTCGAAATCATCGTCCGTTATTTCGGCTGCGGCACCTTTCACCAGCTGCCGCTGTCGGCGGGGCTGCTGGCCGAGCTGCGGCTCGAAGACGGTCAGGTCATCGTCTCCGACGAAACGTTCCAGGCCTCCGATATGCCGGAGCTGCGGCCCAATACCGCCAAAAATTCGGTCCAGCGCCCGGCCTTTGAAGTGATCGACGCCCGGCTCGGAAAACGCGAATGGAAGAACGCCGTCGCGGGCGAACGCCGCTTCCGCAACTTCACGGAGCGTGACTGCGCGCTGTTGACCAAGAAACCCCTCCAGTTCCGCCGTTTTGCCGCCGCTTCGGCGGTCTCGCCGGAGCGCAAGGTTTTCACTTTCTCGACCCGCCAGCTCTATTTTCCCGGCGCCAACTCCGAAAACGCCTGCGACCATCTGCCTTTTCTTTTCGCCCAGACCATCGACTGCGACGCGGCGTGCGAACTTCATTTCATGGTTTCGCAGCTCAAACTGGCGCTCAACGGCGAATTCATCGAGGGCGATACCATGAAGCTCCGCGCCGGACGCAACCTCGTCGCCGGGCGCGTCGACGATGCCTTACGGCATCCCAAGGAGTTCACGGTCAGCTATGAAAACCGGCCCGGCCTCCGCTTCGGCAATCCGGTCGACAACTCGGAATTCCCGGCGCTCGCGCTCTGGGAGGATGAAGCGACGCTCCATCCCGACATTCCCTTCATGTGGGCGAACCGCCCGGCGCAGCAGCGCAAAGAGCGCCACGAGGAGCGCTGCGCCGCCCCGCTCGCCGCCGCCAATGCCGAACGGCTGATGGCGCTCTGCGACGGCAAATGGCACGTCCTCACGGCCTCGGAACTGCGCCTCGACGCAAGCGCCTGGAGCTTCCTCGCCCGCCGTCCCGAAGCGCTCGCAACGGGCACGGTCACCGCGCCCGAGGAGATGATCACCGGAACCGGCGCGACCCGGATCATGCCTGTCGCGGGAAAAGACGTCGAACTCCTCTTCGACCTCGGTGAGGAGAGCTGCGGCTATGTTGAATTCACGCTCACCGCCCCCGCCGGGACGGTGGTCGACGTCGCCGCGGTCGAATACATCACGCCCTCCGGCGTGGTCCAGTTCACCGGGACGGATTACCGCAACGGGTTGCGCTACATCTGCCGCGACGGGGTCAATTGTTTCCGTTCGCTCGAACGGCGCGCCGGGCGTTATTTCTTTGTCACGCTCCGCAACCTCGCCGCCCCGGTTGAATTCCACCATCTCGGCTTGATCGAATCGACCTATCCGGCGGTTCCGGCGGGGTACTTCGAGTCCTCCGACGCGCGGCTCAACCGGATTTTCGACATCTCCGAGCGGACGCTGAAGCTTTGCATGGAGGACACCTTCACCGACTGCCCGCTTTACGAACAGACCTTGTGGGTCGGCGACGCGCGCAACGAGGCGCTTTTCGCCTTCGGACTTTTCGGCGCTTACGATCTTGCGCGGCGCTGCATCCGGATCGCCGGGGAGTCGCTCGATCGTTATCCCATCACCGGCTGCCAGGTGCCGTCGGGCTGGGATTGTCTGCTGCCCGCCTGGAGCTTCATGTGGGGAATTTCGGCCCAGGACTACTATTTTGAAACCGGCGATGTAAAATTCCTCGCCGAAGTCTGGCCGATGGTCCGGCGCAACCTCGACGGAGCGCTCGGCTTTATCGACGAGGCGACCGGGCTCTTCCGGATCGGTGAATGGAACCTCTTCGACTGGAGCCCGACCGACGCCAATCACGAGATTCTGGTCTACAACACGATGTTCCTGATCGGCGCGATCGACGCTGCGCTCGCCTGCGCCGAAGTGCTCGGCAAAAGCGGCGAAACCGGCCGTTACGCCTCCTCCCGCGCCTCGCTCAAAGCGGCGTTGGCCAGGGTTTACGACCGCAAACGCGGCGTCTGGCCGGACTGGATCGAGAACGGCAAAGGTTCGGACGACGCGGCCGTCCACACCGCAATGCTCGCGGTGCTCTTCGACCTCGAAGTCGAAGGGGAGGAAGAACGCGTTGCCGCCATGGTCAAGAATCCCCCCGCCGATCTGATCAAAGTCTCGTCGCCCTTTGCGGGGCTCTATTACTACATGGCGCTCGAGAAACTCGGCTGCGACGAAGAGATCGTCAAAAATATCTACCGCGACTACCTGCCGATGCTCAAACTCGGTTCGACCACCGTCTGGGAGACCTTCCCGGGCGCGCTCAACCTCGGCGACGACGCTTTCCCGACCCGCAGCCACTGTCATGCCTGGTCGGCGGCGCCGCTCTACTTCCTGCCCCGGATCGTGCTCGGTTTGCGGATGACCGCGCCGGGCGCGGCGGCGTTTGAAGTGAGCCCGCGCCTCGGCGACCTCGAGTACGCCAACGGCGCGCGCCAGACGGTCAAAGGGCCGGTCGAGGTCCGCTGTGAAAAGTGCGCCGGAGTGCTGCGGATCCAGGTTCGCGCGCCGGAGGGCATCGAAGTCGTCTACAAGGCCAATCCGACCCACGAAGGGTTGACCGTCGACTTCAAACGACTGTAATCCCGAAACAGGCCCGGTGCGGAGAATTGAAATCCGCCCGGGCCTTGAAATTTTCGGGATCGATCAACACCAGGTCGGCGCGGTAGCCCGCTTTGAGTTCGCCGCGCCCGGCGAGGCCGAAGTGGCGGGCGGGGAGCGAAGTCATGCGGCGGACCGCTTCGGCGACGCCGAATTCCGGCGCGAGCCGCCGGAAAAATTCCGCGCTCGAGCCGAATCCGCGCGGATGGCTCGACCCGAGCGAAAAATCTTCCGGCCGGGCGCTCTCATCGCTGCCGCACATGCAGTAATCGAGCGCGAGAATCCGCTCGAGATTTTCCTCGCACATCCCGGCGAAAGCGCCGGTGCTCCCCACGCTGTCGAGCCGCAGCATCCGGGCCGCCAGCCGGGCGGGGGATTCGCCGAGCTCCGCGGCGATGGCGGGGAATTTCCAGCCCCGGAAACGGGCGAATTCCGGGACATCGGTCCCGGCCAGCCGGACCGTCGACCAATCTCGCTCGAGGGCGGCGGTGAAGCGTTCGAATTCCCCTTCGTCCCGGAGGCGGTCCATCAAAGTCACGTCGTCGATTTGATTCCACGGGGACGGTGCGATCACGCTCAATTGGGTCATCGACTCGATATAGGGGTAACGGTCGACGCCGATTGCGATGCCGTCGCGCCGGGCGTTTTCGAGGAGTTTTATTGCCGCGTCGAGTTTGTGCCAATTGGCCTTTCCGGCAGTTTTGAAGTGGCTGATCTGCAGACGTTTGAGTCCGGCTTCGCGGGCGAGGTCGAGCGTTTCGGAGAGGGATTCGAGGAGTTCATTGCCTTCGCTCCGCAGATGGATTGCGTAAATCTTCCCGGCCCGCGCGACCTCGCCGATCAAGGCGGCCAGCTCGGCACGGTCGGCGAAGCAGCCGGGGGTGTACAAAAGTCCGCTCGAGAGCCCGACCGCCCCTTCGGCAAAGCTTTGATTGAGGAGGTCGAGCATGAGGGAAAGTTCGCATTTTTCAAGGCTCCGCCCCTCGTACCCGGCGACCGCGGCGCGCAAGGTATTGTGCCCGGCGAGCGGGAACAGCGTCAACGCGGGATTCCGGCTTGCCAGAAAGGCAAGGTATTCGCCGCAGTTTTCCCAGTCGAGCGAAATGCCGTAGCGGCGGTAAAGCTGCTGGAGGTGGTCGCGGTTTTTGCCGGTCAGCGGGAAGGGCGAGAGCCCGCAGTTGCCGGAGATTTCGGCGGTGAACCCCTGCGAACGCTTGCCGAAGCCCTTCGGCGAAGCGGCGAGCGAGAGATCCGAGTGACCGTGAACGTCGATAAAGCCGGGGGCGAGGATGCGTCCCGCCGCGTCGATCACCCGGTCGGGGACGAAACCCGCGAGATCCCGGATTACGCCGTTTTCGGCGGCGAGCTCGCCCCGGAAGAGCGGCGCGCCGGTGCCGTCGGCGATCAGGGCGTTTTTGACCAGGAGTTTCATCGTTTTCCACCCCCAAAGGCTTCGAGGGCTTCGCGGAGCAGCGCGTCGAGCGCCGGATTGGAGCTTTTTTCGCGCCGGAGTTCCGCCAGGCGGGCGGGGACGGGGCCTTTTTTCAATTCGGCGATCAATGCGAAAACCCGCTTTTTTTCCGCCGGATCGAGCGAATGCCAGCTGATTTCACCGGTGACGGAGGTGGCAAAGGAGCGGCCGGTTTCGCCGATGCCGGTGACGATGCCGGTGACCCGTTTCCGGGCATCGTAAACCGGGGAGCCGGAATCGCCCGGCGCAACCGGAGCATCGAGGTAAAATGTCGTTTCCGAGCGCTTTTTTTCGCTGGTGAGGGGGGCGGTTTCGCGGCGCGGCAAATCGGCGGAGAGGTCGTTGCAGACGACCATCGCAAGGTCGCGGCCGGCCGCCAGCGCGGCTTGGGCGAAAACCAGTTTCCGGCCTTTGGCGTCGACGATCTCCGGGCGGTCGTTGAGGAGCCAGACATGGGCCGAGGTCAGAATCGCGGTGAATTCGCCGTACCGGATCAAGACGCCGTATCCCCGGAGCGTTTCACCCCTGATTTCAACCCTGGCTTCGTCGGCTTGTGCGACAGTCAGGAAGGCAAGCCAGAGCGCCGGGAGCAACCATTTCACGGGAAGAGTTCCGGATTGGTCTGGATGTTATACCGTTGCTGCCGCAAAAACTGCTCCGGTCTCGCTCCCGGCGCGGGCAAAGGCATAGAGAAAAGGAGCCCGTCGAGATCGTCCAGCATCTGGAACATCAAATCCTGCAGGATCGTATGCCGCGCGATCAGCCAAATTTCATTTTTCCCTCTCCGGCGGTAGGCGGCCAGCGCCACATCGAAACCGTCGCCGACGAATGAGGTGTATGCCCAGTCTTTTTCTTCTCCGCCTTCGAGGGCGGGAGCGCCGTAGGCGTCGGTCAGCTCTTTTTTCAGCGACTCCCAGGTATCGCGCCCGGCGTCGAAAACGACCTTGACCGAATTGACCCGGCCGGCGGTGAACGTGACGTAGCTTGTTTTGGCGCGCGGCCAGGAAGGGTTGCCCGGGAACGACCACAGTTCGATCACGCCGTTGACGCTGCTGCGCGTGAATTTCGGACTGGTGCCGACGATTTTGGAGGCGACTTCGGGAGGGAGCCCGAGCAGCAATCCCTTGAAGGGCGCATTGAAGGCTTTGACCCGGCCCGACAGGGGGTCGCGGGAGATGTTGTAATAAGGGAAGTCAGACTGGCCGATGCCGAAGCAGCCTGTGCATGTTTTGGACTCCTCGGACTGGGAACCCGGGGAGTTGGCGCTTCGGAAGCTGTGGCTGGCGATTTTTCCCGAGCCGCTGCACGTCCGGCAGGAGAAGCGGTTCTGGCGCTGGCCCTGCAGACGGTTGAAGAGGGCTTTGGCCACAGCCTGTTCCTGGGCGGAAATTCGGGGAATCGGTGCGCCGAGGATGGCGGCATAAACACAGCTGAGCTGCCGCTGGCGATTGAGCATCGGCTCCAGGAACCGGATCGACGGGCGGTACTTCCAGTCCAGGTCAAGGGAGCAATATTCCCGATAGTGCAGCCGCAAAAGGCCGTTAAGGTTGAGCCCCGAGATGTTGTGGATGAATTCACGGTTGACGTCGGCCAAATGCCGGTAAAGGTCGAGGTCCTTTTGCTGGAGTTCCGGGTCGAAGATTTCAAAATCATCCATCCTGAGGTTGTCGATCCGGAGCGCAAAGCGCCGGATGTTGTCGTCGGTGGAATCCGGAGAGCCGAAACGGGTTCCGGCAAAGGGATCGCGCGATCCGCTGGAGCGGTTATAGAGCAAATAGGAGGACATGCCGATGATTCTGCCGTCGTCCCCCACCACCGGCCCGCCGGAGTTGCCGGGGACGATCCCGGCGGAGATTTCAATGTCGTCCGGCCCGATGCCGAGAAGTTTGCCGTAAAGTTCGACGACCACTTTGGTTCCGCTGCTGTCGCCGAAGGCCCAGAGCGGGGAATCGAGCCGGCGGTGGCCGACGTCGTAATCGAGCTTGAGCGGTTTGGCGTTTTTGGGAAGGTCCACCTCGAGGAGCGCGATGTCGCGGGTGCGGGAAACCAGCGCCGCGCGGACCTGATAATTGTTCTGCCGTGAATCCTGGATCAAAGTGTCCTGCATCTGGGCGTAGACGTGGGCGTTGGTGATCAGGACGGGAACGCCCCAGAGTTCGCAGAGGAAGCCGCTGCCGCGCCTGTCCGAGTCGCCGATGACAAGGACGTTGGGCACGATGCCGGGAGGACCGGGAGGCGGGGGCGGAGGCTGTTGCTCTTGTTCCCGCTGTTGCCGCTGTTGCCGCTGCGGGCGTTGTGACTGCTGTTGCTGTGGTTGTGGCTGCGGCTCTGGCCGCAGTGGCTCCGTCGATGCTTCCGGAGCCGGGCTGGCGGCCTTGGCGGCGGCGAGTTTTGCACGGAATGCGATTCCGGCTTTGCCGAATTCGCTGGCGGGCTGATCCCCCTCGGCGGCCGAAAGAGCCAGCGCCGGGACCAGGATCAGGGCTGCGGTCAGGTTCTTGAGCATATTCACCTCCCGTTTGTGCAAAACCAATATGTCAAATGTCGTTTTTCATTATCACGGAGCCGATGTTCGGCCTGCTTCGCTCGGTGTCGTTCGCCGGGCACTTCGTGCCGCGGCTGCCTAACTCGCTTTCGCAGAGCGGAGTTGGCTCCGCCCACGGTGGGGGGAGCGCAAAGCTTCGCGTGCTTATCTTCGCT
>JAVBUI010000080.1:0-6497 GCA_031555495.1 Victivallaceae bacterium
GCGGGTGCCAGGAGCGGCATCAAACGTCGTTCGAGGTTTTCCCGGCCCGAGCGGAGGCCGCCAGGCCGGAGCGACCGTTCCACTGCTTCGCTCGATGTCGTTCGCCGGCTGCGCCGTGGCTGCCGACCTCGCTCCCGCAGGATGGAGTCGGCTCCGCCGACGGTAGGGGGAGCGCTTCGCTTAGCTTCGCTCCGGTGGAGCCGGAGCGACCAGGGGTATTCGCCCCCTGGACTGCGACCAGCCGAACGCTGGCCGGGATTAGCGCTTCGCGCTTTTTTTTCTTTTTTTCTTTTTTTCAGATGCCGATTCTGAGCAGCGTTCCCAGTTGATACACCAGGAACGTCACGCAGTATGCCATCACCAGCAACGCCCCCGCCTCAAGCGCCGCCATCTTCCACGAATTCAACTCACGCCGGATCACCGCCAGCGTCGCAAAACACGGGATCGAAAGCAAACTGAAAATCATAATGCAAAACCCCTGCAACGGCGTGTAATGCTTCACCAATTGCTCCCGCAACGGCACCGAATCCTCGTCCGCTTCCCCCGCCGCATACAAAATCCCCAGCTGAGACACGAATATCTCCTTCGCCGAAAGCGCCGCAATACTCGCCGTCGTCAGTTTCCAGTCAAACCCGATCGGACGGAACACCGGCTCCAGCGCCTTCCCCACCCGCCCCGATATCGTATACTCCATCATCTCCGCGCGACGCTGGTTTTCAATGGTTTCAACTTCAGCGGCACACTCCTCCGCCGTCCGCGTTCCATCGGTTTCGACAGCCTTGACCGCAGCGGCGTAATCCTTGCTCAACACCTCTTTTTCAGGATATGTATTGGCAATGAATAAAATCACGCTGGCGGCCAGGATCAGCGTCCCCGCCTTGCGCACATACATCTTGCCGCGGTCCCACATGTGAATCGCAAGACTGCGGAAAGTCGGCATCCGGTACGGCGGCAGCTCCATCAAATAAACTTCACCCTCGCCTTTGAACAGCGTTGACTTCATGACCCGCGCCGCGATCAACGCGAAAACAATGCCGATCAAATAGATGATCCACATCATCAAGGGCTGGACCTTCGGCGCGAAAAAGGCCGGGATGATCAAAGCGTAAATCGGCAACCGCGCCCCGCAGCTCATCAGCGGCAGCACCATGATCGTCACCTTGCGGTCGCGCTCGGATTCGATGCAGCGCGTTGCCATGATCGCCGGGACGTTGCAGCCGAAACCGAGCACCAGCGGCACGAAACTCCGCCCCTGCAGCCCGAAACGGCGCATCACCCCATCCATCACAAAAGCCGCCCGCGCCATGTACCCCGAGTCCTCCAACAGCGCAATGGCGAAAAAGAGGAACAGGATATTCGGCAAAAACACCAGCACCCCGCCGACCCCGCCGATCACGCCCTCCGCCAGAAGTTCACGCAAAAAAGGCCACTCTGTCTCCGGCCAGGATTCCTTGATCGAATGGGAGAGAAAACCGAAAAAACCTTCGATCCAGCCCATGAAAGGCTCGGCAAAGGTGAACGTGAATTGAAACGTCAGGTAGATGATCAGGAAAAAGAGCGGCAATCCAAGGAATTTATTGGTCATCACCGCGTCGATCTTGTCCGAAATTTCGCGCCGTCGTTCATGGGTCATTGAAACGGCGTCGCGGCACGCCCCCGCCAGCATCGCGTAACGGCAGTCGGCCATGAAGGTTTCGGCCTCGATCGCATGCTTGTCGCGAAGGTGTCCGAGTTGATTTTCCACTTCGTCGTGGACCGGCTTGAACTGCGGCAGGCGCATCGCCGCGTGGTCGTGTTCGAGGAGCTTGATCGCAAAGAAACGCGACGGAATGTGACTGAATTCCTTAAGCTCAAGCCGGTCGATCTTTTCGGCGACCGCCGCAATCGCGTCGTCGATGTCGGCGCCGTAAGTCAGCATCGGCACCCCGTGGTCGTCGAGCTCGCGGAGCACTTTGGCAAGCCTTGCCAGCAGCGGCCTCACCCCATCCGACTTGCAGCCGACGGTCTGGACGATCGGGGAGCCGAAATAGCGTTCGAGCTTGGGAATATCGTATTCGAGTCCTTTTCTGCGGGCGTCGTCGCTCATGTTGAAGGACAGCAGCATCGGGATATGGAGCTCGGCAAGCTGGGTGGTCAAATAGAGGCTCCGGCGCGGAATGGAGGAATCGACCACGTTCAGAATGAGATCGATTCCCGGCGCGGTCAGCGCCTTGAACACCACCTCCTCTTCGGGAGAACCGGAGGAAAGCGAATAGACGCCGGGGAGATCGATGAGTTCGATTTCGGCTCCGTCGAGCGTGAAATGGCCGGTTTTGCTCTCAACCGTCACGCCGGGATAGTTGCCGACGTGCTGGCGGGTTCCGGTCAAGGCGTTGAAAATACTGGTCTTGCCGCAATTGGGATTGCCCGCAAGCGCGATCCGGAACCGCCTCTTGTACCCACTCATCCGATGCGCTCCAGCAGGATATGCGCGGCGTCGTCACGGTGCAGCGCCATGCTGCTTTCCATGACTTTGACCCGGATCAGCCCGCCGAAGGGGGCGTGGGCCTCCTTCATGAGCTCGGCGCCGGCGACCAGCCCGATGTCGGCGAATTTCTTTTTGCCGCGCATCTGCGGCATGATTTTGACGATGGTCGCGCTCGCGCCGACCGGGAGATTGGCGAGTGTCAGGGCATCCATTTTTTTGACTTCCGACATATTGTAATTCCTTGTTTGGATCTTCCGCGAGAGAGCATGTTTTGATTATTAGCCGCATCTAAGTCGATGCCGAAAAAAAACCGCCCTTGCCGGAAAATGGGTGCAGAGAACATTCTTTCTCCGGCAATACACATAATATAATGCAAAAAAAACAAAAGTCAATTAGCGATTCCTAATCCTATTCTGTTTTTTTAAAACGGGGCTTCTACCGCCAATGCGGGCGTGTTCAAAATTTCCTTGTTTTGCGGTGATGGGGGGTTGCAATGGAGGAATGAGGCGATATATTACTTCAAAAGTAAAATTGTTGCAGGTTTTTCAGGAAACCAAATTTAATGGGGAGCGCTCAATTATGAAGATCTTTACTGTACTTGCCGGTTGTTCGCTGTTGTCCGTAATCCTTGCCGGTTGTGCTCCGGAATTGGCCCAGACCCAGATGGGAGCCGAAGAAGAGGCCTGGCAGCGCACGATCAAGGGGAGCTATTCATCGTGGCAGCCGCCGCGGATTGCGCCTCCGGCGATCAAGGACAACATGTCCAAGGATTACGTTCCGGCTCCCGAGGCTCCGGCGGCTGAAGTTGAAGTGACCGATGTTGAAGTCGTGACTCCGACCGCGGCGTCCGACGACACGGTCGTCGAGGTCAAGGATGCCAAGGGCAATGTTATCGCGAGCGAGGAAACGGTTTCCGAGGTTGCGGAGGCTTCGACGGAATACGTTGTCCAGAAGGGTGATACGCTGTCGTTGATTTCCAAGAAGGTTTACAAGGACGGGCGCAAGTGGAACCGGATCCTGGATGCCAACAAGGAGTTGCTCAAGGGCAACCCCAACCGGATCAAGGCGGGCATGAAGCTGGTGATTCCCGCACCCTGAAGAGCTGATAAACACAATGACGGGGAGACCACATAGCGGTTTCCCCGCTTTTTTTTAGCCGAACGTCGGCCTCGGGATAGCGGGCCGGTCGCTGACGCTCTCTCGGCCCGGGAACCTCGAACGGCGCTTGATGTCGCTCCTGGCACCCGCGCCAACGGCGCGGTGATAGTCAAAGCCGCTGTGCGGCCGCCCGGGCGAAGTCGGCGAGGCGCTGCCTCACACTCCGCCAAAGGGCGCTGCCCTTTGGAATCCCGCCAGGGCACTGCCCTGGACCGGGTAAGCGGGCCGGTCGCTGTCGCTCTCTCGGCCCGAAAATAGTACAATTTATATATACAGGGATATTTACGAACCATGGAAGATCGTTTTTACTTCGACGGCGGCCTGACTTTCCACGCCGCCTGTGCCGGAAATGAGATCCGGAACCTGCGGCTGATCCAGCAAACCTTCGCGGTCACGCTGGTCGCCCGCGACGGCTGCGTCGAAATCGCGGGCTCTGATAAAGACGTGGTGCGCTGCAAAGAGTTTTTCGTCGAGCTTGCCCGCTTTTTCTCCATCCGCAACCGCAAGCTCGACCAGCGCGACTTCGAGCTGATCTGCAAGGCGTTTCGCGACAACTGCTCCAACGACCTCGCCGACCTCTGGCGCGAACGGATCCGGGTCAGCCCCAAAAAGAACGAAGTGCTGCCGCGTTCCCGCCGCCAGCTCGAATACGTCCGCCAGATCCGCGACAAAGACGTCGTCTTCGGCATCGGCCCCGCCGGAACGGGCAAAACCTACCTTGCGATGGCGCTTGCCGTATCTGAATTTCTCGCCGGACGCTGCAGCCGGATCATCCTGACGAGGCCCGCGCGTGAATCGGGCGAACACCTCGGCTTCCTCCCGGGTAATCTGGAAGAAAAGATCATGCCGTATTTGCGCCCGTTGTACGATGCGCTTTACGACATGCTGCCGGTGGACGAGGCGGCCGCGCTGATCGAACGCGGCGCGATCGAGGTTGCGCCGCTGGCTTTCATGCGCGGGCGGACCTTGAGCGAAGCTTTCATCATTCTCGACGAGGCGCAGAATACGACGCCGGAGCAGATGCTGATGTTTCTGACCCGGATGGGATTTCAGTCCAAATGCGTGATTACCGGCGACCCGACCCAGGCGGACTTGCAGCGCAATGAGAAGTCCGGACTGGTTCAGGCGGAGGTGACGCTGGGGAATATTCCGGAAATCGCGTTTTGCCGGTTCGGCACCGCCGACGTGGTGCGCCATGCGCTGCTGGAAAAGATCATCCTCGCATACAATGAAGGTGCGCCGCAGACCAGATAGGGCAGGGCGTCAATGATCGTTCGACACTGCCGAAAGGCGGGTGCATAGCGCCCTTTGCCTCAAGGCAGTTTTTTTAGTTTGCATCGGAGTGCCGTTGCTTTTTCGTCACTTTGCCGTCACTTTCCCGCCGGTTTTTTCGGTGGGGGAGGCTTGATCAGCCGCTCGAATTCGGCGTCGATGATCTCTTCGCGGTTCTTGCTTTGATCTTCCTTTAGCTTGGCCAGCTGTTTTTCAAGATTTTCGATCCGCTTCAACCGGTCGGCCTGGGCGAATTCATAATCGCTTTTGAGCAGTTCCATGATCTTTGTTTTCGTGACCGCCCGCTGCGCTTCGGGAAGAGAGCGGTATTGACGGCAAAGCGTTTGAATCTCCAGCCGACGCTTCTGTGTCTCCGTCAACGGTTTCTGCTCCTTTGGCGCGGGAGCCCCTTTGGGCGGAGCCGGATCGGCCGCCCAGACCCCGGAAACGATCGCCGCCCCCGCCGCAAGAACTACTAAAACTTTCTTCATTTCCATCAACCTTTATTGTTCCCGGATCGTAACCCGCCATGGACTCTGTTTGAGTTCAGTGATTTTTTCAGAAAGGATATTGAGCTCGCCCGCGCCGTCCCATGCCAGTCGAAGTTCTTCCGGCGGAAGCGCCTTCAACGGAACGCCATCGGCATTGTCCGCGAAGAAAAATCCGAATCCGAGCAACACCCCCGCCGCACTCGCCATCGCAAATTGAATCAGGCGGCGGCGACGCTTGCGCAGAGCCAGACGGCGCCGGATCTCGGCAAACGGCGGCGTCTGGAATGCACATTCCGGCAACATAAGCACCATTTTTTCGAAATCATTGTCCGTCATTCTTCAACCCTTTCCGTAAAAACGCCATACAATAATGCATCCGGCTCAGAGCGGTGTTCAGCGGACACTGCTGCAATTCGGCGATCTCCTTGAAACTCAACCCGGAACGGCGAAGCTGAAACACTTCGCGCTGTGCGTGCGGCAGCAATTCAAGCAGTTGCTCCACCCGCGCCGCCATGTCCTCCGCCATCTCCGTCCCCTCCGGCGCCTCCGGTTCTCCGGGCATCTCCGGGAGTTCCCCATCCAATGTCAAAGTGACGAATTTCCCGCGCCGCGCACTGTCGCGGAAGTGCTGCATCAATAAGTTTCGCGCAATCTGAAAACTCCAGGCCGCAAAGCGCTCCGGATTGCGGCAGCTCGAGAGCTTTTCGAAAATCCGGATCCACAACTCCTGAAAAAGATCGTCCGCACTCGCCCGGTCCCCCCCGAGCATCCGGTTGAAGTACGCATAGAAGGGCAGCCGGAATCGCTCATAAAGCTCTTCGGCCGCAATTTCATCCCCTCCGGCGCAACGCTCCACCAGTTCGGCATCCGTCGTCGACATTCGGTCTTCCTTTATCATTGAGACGCAGCAGTAATCGAAATATTTTCCGGGCTTGAACTTTTTTTTGAGTTCGTATGCAAAATGCCGCAGCCACACACATCGGTCCGGGGGCTCCTCGCCCCCTGCTACCCCCCGGCAGGACCGGCCGGCCCTGCACCCCTGGCGGCTTTGCCGCCGACCCTTGGGGCAAGGGGGCCGCCTCCGGCGGTGGGTGAAAAACCTTTTTGCA
>JAVBUI010000256.1:0-3406 GCA_031555495.1 Victivallaceae bacterium
ACCCGGACATCTGCGCGGATTCGCTGGAGGGGAAACCGCTGCGGACGCGCTGCGTCTGCCGGACCTTCGGCGATTGCACCACGGCGCCGCGCAATGGATTGGTGTCGGGCTGCTATCCGCTCGACGGTTTTTATAAGTGCCGCGTCGAAGCGGAACAGTTGAAACAAATCAAAGCTGCCAAAAAGCAGTAAACTTAAGGAGAATTGATTATGGGTCACATCATGGTAACCGGAGGCGCCCGCGGTATCGGCGCCGGGATCGTCGAAAAGCTTCTGGCCGAAGGGCACTTTGTCGCCTACTGCGACCTCGCCGAAGAGGCCCAGATGGCCGGACAGGTCGCGGAACTCACCGCGAAATACCCCGGCAAGCCGCTCTACATCAAGTGCGACATCACCAGCAAAACCGCCCGCGAAGAGTTCCTGAAACGCGCGGTTGCGGCGTTCGGTCCGGTCACAGGACTGATCAACAACGCCGGGGTCGCCCCGCTCCAGCGCATGGACGTTCTCGAAGCGACTGAAGAGAGCTTCGAGCGCCTGATGCGGATCAACCTCCAGGGCCCGTATTTCCTGACCCAGCTGGTCGCCAACCACATGCGCGAAAACAAGCAGGAAAATCAGTGCATCGTCAACCTCAGCAGCTGTTCCGCCGACGTCGCCAGTGTCAGCCGCGGCGAATACTGCATCAGCAAAGCCGGGGTCAGCATGGCCACCAAGCTCTGGGCGGCGCGCCTCGGAGAATTCGGGATCAACGTTTACGAAATCCGTCCCGGCATCATCAAGAGCGACATGACCGCGGTGGTGACGGCGAAGTACGACAAACTGATCGCCGAAGGCCTGACCATCTCCCCGCGCTGGGGCTTCCCGGAAGACATTGGCAAAGCGATCGCCTCGCTCGTCCGCGGCGACATGGCCTATTCGACCGGCCAGGTAATCAACGTCGACGGCGGGATGACCATTCCGCGTCTGTAAGCCGGCCGAACGTCGGCCTCGGGGTAGCGCGCCTGTCGCTTCGCTCTCTAGGCGCGGGGGATTTCGAATTTTTATTTTGCGAAAGATATACGTATGCAAGTGCAGAAACTTCACACCGTAGTTCTCGGCAGCGGCGCCGCCGGGCTCGCGGCCGCTTTGCGGCTCCGCGCCGAAGGCGTCGAGGATGTCGCGATCGTCACCGAAGGCCTCCAGATGGGGACCTCGATCAACACCGGCAGCGACAAACAGACCTATTACAAGCTCGGCATCTGCGGCAAAGACCTCGATTCGCCGGTCAGCCTCGCGGAATCGCTGCGCGGCAGCTCCGCCCACGGCGACATCGCTCTGGTCGAAGCCGTCAACTCCGTCCGTGCCTTCGCCAATCTGGTCAACATCGGCGTCCCTTTCCCGCGCGACTCCTACGGGCAGTTCGCGGGGTACAAAACCGACCACGATCCGCTCCGTCGCGCCACCAGCTGCGGCCCCTACACCTCGCGTGAAATGTGCCGCGCGCTGATCCGCGAAGTCGAAGTCCGCAAGATTCCGGTCTTTGAACGCCGCGTCGCGGTTAAATTGATCACTGTCGCCGGCCGCGCCGCCGGGGTGCTCGCGTGTCATATCGACGCCGAGGCCAAGGATATGTTTGAATTTTATCAGGCCGACAACGTGGTGTTCGCGGTCGGCGGACCGGGCGGACTCTACGATTGCAGCGTTTATCCGGCGGTTCACACCGGCGCGATCGGCCTCGGCCTCGAAGCGGGCGCGGAAGCGTGCTCGCTTCCCGAGTCGCAGTACGGGCTCGCCTCGATCAAATTCCGCTGGAACGTCTCGGGCACCTACATGCAGGTTCTGCCGCGCTTCATTTCGACCGCGCAGGACGGCAGCGATCCTCAGGAATTCATGCGTCCCTACTTCAAGTCGGCGGGCGAAATGAATTCGATGATCTTCCTCAAGGGCTATCAGTGGCCCTTCGACACCCGCAAAATTCCGGACGGTTCGTCGATCGTCGACATCCTGACCTACGAAGAGACCGCCGTCCGCGGCCGCCGGGTCTGGCTCGACTTCCGCGCCAACAGCGAAGAGTTTTCGTTCGACGCGCTGACCGATGAGGCGCGAACCTACCTTGAAAAGTCCGGCGCCTGTTTCGGCACGCCTTACGAGCGGCTTTACAAAATGAACCCGGGCGCGATCGAGCTTTATCGCGACCACAGCATCGACATCGAGACCGAAATGCTCGAAATCGCGGTTTGCAGCCAGCACAACAACGGCGGCCTCGCCGGGAACATCTGGTACGAATCGACCAACATTCCGCATCTTTTCCCGATCGGCGAGGTTAATGGCTCGCACGGCGTCACCCGTCCCGGCGGTTCGGCGCTCAATGCGGGGCAGGTGGGGGCGTTCCGCGCCGCCGAGTACATCGCCCAGGTTTACACAGAGAAGACGCTCGACGAAGCCGCCGCCGTGGCCGCCGCCGAAAAAGCCGCCGCCGAGTTCTCCGCCAAGGCGGGAACTCCTGCCGCGCGCTGCTGGCGCGAGGAGCGCAAGGAGTTTCAGAGCCGGATGAGCACTTCGGGCGCTCATATCCGCGACGCGTCGGAGATCGCCCAGGCGGTCAAGGCGGCGTGGGAGCAGTACCGCAGACTTGCCGCGGGCGGGGCGGGGCAGAAGACGGTCCGCGAGACGGCGGAGTCGCTGCGGAACCTTCAGCTTTGTTATGCGCATGCGGTTTATCTGGAGGCGATCGAGTTCCAGCTGTCATCCGGCGTCGGTTCGCGCGGTTCGGCGATGGTGGTGGACGCTGCCGGGACGCCGATTCATCCGGCGCTCGGGCCGGAGTGGCGGTTCAAGCCGGAGAATCCGGAGTTTCGCGCCAAACAACTGATCACGGTTGCCGAAAAGGGTTCGCACTGGGTTGACTGCCGTCCGATTCCGGGCGGGGACGACTGGTTTGAGAACGTCTGGGCGGACTTCCGGAACAAGAAAATCTACGAGCGGAAATAAGGGCGTGTGGATTCCAAATGGCGCACAGCCATTTGGAATCCCGTTTCCTCGAAAAGTGGCGGCAGGCAACCGGTTGAAGTAAAAAAGCGGGGGGAGATTACTTCCCGGAAGCTTCGTGCATCAGATCCGTGAATTCGTCTTTGGAGAGTTCCTGAAGGGATTTTCCACGCTTCGAGAGTTTTTCGTTGAACTTGATCGCGGTTTCGGTCATCTGATCATGGGTTTCGGCGGACCCGCCCGCCAGAATGAAATTATCGCCTTTGGTCAAACGGCGGTGCCCGTCGTCGCCGTCGAGGCCGACGCCGAGCATCATCGCATTGGAGGCATTGTGATCTGCTGTCTTCATGTGGCTAATATAGCCGGGTTTTTCCTCTTTGCAATTTGAAAATCGTTGTTTCCGGTGTTAACTTATGGCAATAAAAAAATCGATTTTATCG
>JAVBUI010000021.1:0-4873 GCA_031555495.1 Victivallaceae bacterium
GTCCAGCGGGCGCGGCGCCCTCTGGCGGAGTGTGCGGCGGAGCCTCGCCGACTTCGCCCGGGCGCAGCCCAGCTCAAGAAACGCGACGCAGTCGCGATGCGGAGCCCGGTCAAAGCGAAGGCCGCCAGGCCAGAGCGACGCCATCCAAACCCGTTCAGTCTGCAAAAATCATCCACACGCTGTGTATCCCGGGGAGAACGGCCGCTCCGGCCTGGCGGCCTCCGCTCGGGCCGGGCTCCGCACCGCGACTGCGTCGCGTTTCTTGAGCTGGGCTGCGCCCGGGCGAAGTCGGCGAGGCGCTGCCTCACACTCCGCCAAAGGGCGCTGCCCTTTGGAATCCCGCCAGGGCATTGCCCTGGACCGGAACAGCGCGCCGGTCGCTAACGCTCTCTCGGCGCGGACTTTGAATGACATTTTGCGGCACGCATAACCTTATGGAGGAAAAACAATGGCCTTTCTCGACGACAACTATCTCATGCTGACCGCCACCGGTCGCGAAATCTTCCGGGACATCAAAAACCTGCCCGTCATCGACCCCCACAACCACGCCAACGTCGCCGAAATCGCGGCAAACGAAAACTACCGCGACGCCTGGCAGCTCTTCGCCGCCACCGACCACTACGTCTGGGAAGTCATGCGCAAACGCGGCATCCCCGAGGAGTTCATCACCGGTCCCCGCTCCAATCACGAGAAATTCCTCAAACTCGCCGAAATCTTCCCCAAAATCGCCGGCAACCCGGTCTACGAATGGATTCACCTCGACCTCCGCCGCTGCTTCGGCATCGACCTCCTCCTTTCCGCTTCCACCGGCGAAACCATCTGGCACGAAGTCAGCGCCGCATTGGCCAAACCCGAAGCCAAACCCCTCGCATTGCTTTCGGGCAAACTCAACGTCGAAGTCATGTGCTCGACCGACGATCCCGCCGACCTCCTCGACCTCCACGACGATGTCAACCGCGCCGCCGGGCGGACCCTCCTGCGCCCGACCTGGCGGCCCGACAAAGCCATGAATATCAACGTCCCCGGCTGGTGTGACTACATCGAACGCCTTGAAGCCCGCTTCGACCGCAAAATCAGAGCCTTCATCGACCTGATGGCGGTGTTGAAACTTTCGCACGACTACTTCGCCGAACACGGCTGCCGGGCCAGCGACCACGGGGTCGAACTGCTGCCGGCCGAAGTCTGCTCCTTCGACGAAGCCGACGCGATTTTCCGGCGGGCACGCGACGGCGAAACGCTTACGGAACGCCAGATCGCCGCCTACAAAGGATGTTTTATGATGGAAGCGGCGGCGCTCGACGCCTCCAAGCACTGGGTCTTTCAGCTCCACACCGGCGCGGTGCGCGATGTCCGCAGTTCGCTTTTCCGGACGCTCGGGACCGACGTCGGCGGCGATGTTTCGGATAATTTCCAGAGCCTCCTGCCCGGCCTCCGGCTGCTGCTCAACCACTTCGACGACCGGCTGAAAGTCGTGCTCTACTGCCTCGACCCCGGCCATCAGCCGACGCTCGCCACAGTGGCGCGCGCCTTCGGCGAACGGGTCCGGCTCGGCTCGGCCTGGTGGCTCTGCGACACCCCGATCGGGATGCGGCGCCAGCTCGAATACATCGGCTCGGTCGATCTCTTGAGCTGTTTCGCCGGGATGGTGTCGGATTCGCGCAAACTTTTGTCCTACGGCTCGCGCTTCGAAATGTTCCGCCGGGTGCTTGCAGACGTCCTCGGCGAAATGGTCGAACGCGGCCAGATGCCGCTCGACGTCGCCAAAACCCTGGCGCGGGACATCTGCTACGACGAAGTCAAAAAGTTCTTCAATCTGTAGCTCCCCGGGTTTGCAAAAGCGCCTTTCCGGCAGTATATTGTCGCGTGTAATGTTTACTAATTTTCAATCTTAAGGATCATAGACGTGAGCACCAAAGTAAAGAGCGATCTCTACAAAGCCGCCGGAGTGGATATTGATTTGGCCACTTCCCTCCTCGACCAGGTCAAGACCAAATTCGCCGCGACCAGGCGACCGGAGATGCTGAGCCCGATCGGGGGATTCGGCGGGCTGTTTCAGATCGACCTCTCGAAATACCGCGAACCGGTGATGGTCTCCAGCATCGACGGCGTCGGCACCAAGCTGATGCTCGCGATGATGATGGAGAAATACGACACGGTCGGGCACGACATTGTAAACCATTGCATCAACGACATTTCGGTCCAGGGCGCGGAGCCGGTTTACTTTATGGACTACATCGGCATCGGCAAGCTGCGGAGCCCTCTTTACGAGCAGGTGCTCTTCGGCATCGCCGACGCCTGCCGCGCCGCCAATTGCGCGGTCCTCGGCGGCGAAACCGCCGAAATGCCCGGCATGTACGGCAACGACTTCGACCTCGTCGGCGTGATCACCGGGATTGTCGAAAAATCCCGCTTGATCACCGGCGAAAAAATCCGCCCCGGCCACGTCGCCATCGGCATCGGCTCCAACGGCCTCCATACCAACGGCTACAGCCTGGCCCGCAAGATTCTCTTCGCCCAGTGCTCCTACACGGTCAACACCAAGCTTCCCGAGCTCGGCAGCGAAACCGTCGGCGAAGCGCTGATCAAACCGCACATCTGCTACTACCCGGCGGTCCGCAAGGCGATGGAAGAGGGCCTCGCGCTCGACGGCATCGCCCACATCACCGGCGGCGGGCTCTACGACAACGTACCGCGGGTGCTGCCCGACGACGTCGACGCGGTCTTTGACGTCAAGGATCTGCCGGTTCCGTCGATTTTCAAATTGCTGGTTCACCGCGGCAACGTCGACCCCGTCGAAGCATACCGGGTGTTCAATATGGGCGTCGGCATGGTCTGGTTTGTGCCACGCGACACGGCCGAACGCGCCGTCGCGGTCTGCCGCGAATGCGGTTTCACCGCCGCCGTGATCGGCGAAACGACCGCGGGCAGCAAATCGGTCAAAATCCGCTAAAGCATCGTCGTCTTCGGCATACGCTTCGGCATTTGCGGCGACCGCAATTTTGGGGAGGAATTTACGATGTGGGAAAAAATTGCGGGTGTCGCCGAAAAACCGTTCCAAAAAGCGCGTGAGCTGTGGAGCACCCATTTCGGAGAGAACGGCGACGCGGCGCAGGGCGTTTTCATCGCCCTGATCAAGACCGTGCTCGCGCCCGACCGGGCGCTCTCCGAGCGGGATCTTGAATTCGTCCGCCATCTCCTGCGCGAGCATTCGCCCCACGAAATCACCCAGATGCTCGACCTCCTCCGCATTGCCGCCCCGATCGGCGCGGCGGAAGCGGCCGGAGCGCTGCAATCACTCAGCGATGCCGAGCGGCGCCGGATGCTCCGGGGTCTGGTGATCCTCTCGGTCAACGCCAATCGCCTTGCCCGGAACACCGCGTTCCTGAAAGACCTCGCCGACCGCTTCGATATTCCCGAAAGCGATTACACGCTCCTCGTTGAAGAGCTGGTTCAACGCGAGGAACGCCGGCGCAAAATCCTCAAATCCGGCGCCGGGATCGCGGTCGCGGTCGGCGTGATATTGGTCTTCATCCTGACCGCGACGCTGCTGCGCTCGGTGATCCTTGGCCTCATCTGCGCCTACATCATGCTCCCGGTGGAGAAATACTTCGAGCGCCGCCTCGGCAACCCGCGCCATTTGTATGCGCGGACGTTCCACTTTTTCAGCCGTCTCACGCGTCCGCTGCGGGAGCTCTCACACCATTTGAGCCGCGACAAAAAGGAGTTGTCGGAGGAAGCCGAAGCGGCCCAGGAGCGCAAGCGCAACATTGCAAGAGCGGTATCGCTGACCTGTTTCACTCTGCTGACGGCGCTGATCGTACTGGGGGGCGTCCTCGGCCACTTCTCCGCCAACTATTTCCGCAAGCTCAAAAATGTGGAAGTCAAAGTCCCGGCGATCGTCCAGAAAGCGGAACCCGTCGCCGCTCCCGCCGTTCCCGCCGCTCCCGCCGCCCAAATCGGCAAACCGGACGAAGCCTCCGCGCGCGCCGCCACGATTTCCAAGCCCGCGCTGGAGAAGTTTTTCGCCCCGGTGCTCAACCACATCGAAGAGCTCCGCAAGAAATTCGACCGGATGCCGCTGGTTCAGTCGACCCTTTCCGAGCTTTCGCAGGCACTCAACGACGAAACGTCCCAGCGCGAATTGGCGGCGATGGTGCTGCGCCGGACGGGAGGCTTCGTTTCATTTGCGGCGGGGCTGATCGGAACGCTGGTGGCGTTTCTGCTCGATCTGTTGCTGACGGTCTTTTTCTTCCTGCTGTTTTTGACCAAACTGGCCGAATTCTGTTCCGAAAACGGCGGCGCGGGCCGCCAGAGCGAATATCTGGTCCGCACCGTCTTCAACGGCAACTGGCTGCCGGGGGCCAACGAGGAAATCCTGCGCGAAGGCGGACGGATCATCGGCGAGGTGATCAACAAACTCAAGGTCTGGCTGCGCGGTTATCTTTCGCTGCTGCTGCTCGATTCGGCGGTTTACACCACCGTTTTTTATTTCCTCCACGTCCCGTATTTCTTCATCCTCGGCCCGATCGCGGGATGCGGCATATTGCTTCCCTTCATTGGCCCGATCGCGAGCGCAATCCTGACCTTGCTGGTGACGCTGGCGGTCGGCGGCACCTCGGTCGCGACGATGCAGATACTCGGCATCCTCGCCGCGTATCTGATTTACAACGGAGTCATCGAGCAATTCATCCTCTACCCGGTGGTGATCGGCGAATCGCTCGGCCTCTCGACCCTGGAAACCATTATCGTCGTGCTCCTCGGCGGGATTTTCGCGGGAGTGCCGGGGATGATTTTCGCGATCCCGGCGGCGGCGGTGCTGAAATACCTGGTGCCGCAGATCTACCATTGCTTCGACGGCAGCAAACCGAGAACC
>JAVBUI010000057.1:0-7407 GCA_031555495.1 Victivallaceae bacterium
CGTTCTCCCCGGGATACATTGCGCGTGGATTATTTTTGCAGACGATACGGGCTTGGATGGCGTCGCTCCGGCCTGGCGGCCTCGCTTGGACCGGGCTCAGCGGCGGAACTGCGTTCCGCGACTTTCGCTGTGGGCTTCGCCCGGCGACGGCGAGGCTCCGCCTCACACTCCGCCAAAGGGCTGTGCGCCCTTTGGATTCCGCACCAGGGCCGCGTGGCGTGAGGCCCCGTCGCTCCGCGCTTTCGCGCTCCGCTCCCACTTGGGTCTGCGGCACGCTTTACATTAAGTGGGGAAGCACCTTCTCGATGTCTCCCGCGCCGATGACCGCGATTAGGAGTTTCCGGGGACCGTCATACGCTCGCGCTTTCCTCGCAATCTCCTCCCACGTCCCCTCCACGTACTCCGCCTTATCACCAACCCGTTTCACCAGCTCCCGGCTATCCACGCCCCCCGCCTCGCACCACGCCGCAAACACCGGCGTCACCAGCACCGAATCCGCCCCCCGCAACAGCTCCGCCAGCTCATCGATATATTTCGCCAGCCGCGCATAACGGTGCGGCTGAAACACCACCCGCAAATGATACCCCGGATAACGCTCTTTCAACAACGCAAGCGACTGCTCCAGCTCCCTCGGATGATGCGCGTAATCCTCGATCACCGTCACATTTTCCCCCTCATGCCGCACCGTCATCCGACGCTCCACGCCGGGAAACACCGCCGCCGCCTTCAACGCCGCCTTCCGGTCGACGCCCAGCCGTACCGCCGCCTCCACCGCCAACGCCGTATTCGTCCTCTGAAACCCCGCAAATCCGTCGAATTGCGGGTCGGCGGCAAAGGCGGCCGTGAGCCGCAAAGCATCGGGATGGCCTTCAAACCAATCCCCCGGCAGCCGGTCGCGGTAGTAAATCAATTGCTTGCTCTGCTTGGCGAAAGTCTGAAAATTGCGTTTCAGCGCCTCCTCGCCTCCGACGCTCCAGGCATGGTCGTCGTCGGCATTGGGAACAATCCCGATCGCCGGAAAAAGCGCGGTGTGGGTACCGTCGCTCTCGTCCGCTTCGGTCACAAAAATATCGCCGTTCCCGCGCCGCCCCGGCGGCAAGCCCGGCACCGAGCCGCCGATCAGCCAGCCCGGATCGCAGCCGGTTTCATGAAGAATCCAAGAGAGAATGGAGGTAATTGAAGTCTTGCCGTGCGAACCCGACACCGCCGCCACCCGGCGGAATGAACGGGCGATCACCCCCAGAAATTCACCGCGCCGGAGCTCGGGGATGCCAAGGGCCCGCGCCGCCGCGCGTTCGGGGTGGTCAAAGGCGACTGCCGAAGAGTAGATGGAATATTCCGCGTCGGCGGGAACGTTTTCCGCGCGTTGTTCGCTGAAAACAGTCGCGCCGCGCCGCGCGAGCGCGGCGGTTTTTTCGCTTGCCTCCCGGTCGGAGCCGGTGACGCGGCAGCCGCAATCGAGCGCAATCGCCGCCAGCGGCGCCATGCCGGCACCGCCGATGCCGATGAAATGCAGCTTTTGCGGCAGCCGATCCATCGTCTCAGCGGCTTTCGTCGAGATATTGCCGGATCAGGGACGAAAGCGAATTGCGCTCCATCCGGATCACTTTCATTTCGCGCGTGACGCTCTCGGGAGCGTCGGAGGCGTGTGCGGTGTTGACCATCACGTCGCTGCCGAAGTCGCGGCGGACGGTTCCCCCCGGCGCTTTCGACGGGTCGGTCGGACCGAGCACCGAACGGATCTTGGCGATCGCGTTGCGCCCCTCGTAAACCAGGACCAGGCACTTGACCGAGTTCTGCTCTTCGCGCTCGGCCGGCGTACACTTCTCGGGACGGCGGCCGGACATGAACTCGATCAGCTGCGAAAACTGTTCGTCGGCAAAGGGAATGCCGACCGTCCCGGTCAGCGAAGCAAGGGCGTTCTCCGGGAGCTGGATCGCGTACTCTTTTTCGAGCAGCGCTTTCGCTTTTTCGGCGATTTTCGGCGCGAGCTTGCCGTGGAGGGCTTCGCGGACCGGGCCGTAGAATTCAAGCGCGTCGGCGACGCTCATCCGGTGGAGCTTGCAGCCGACGATCCGCAGCCCGGTGCGGCTCAGCATGTCGATGATGTTCCCCGGACGGCTCGAGGGATGCCGCCAGTTGTCCGGCTTGATCATCACCAGCGTCCGTTCGTCGCCCGGCTCGGAGCCGACTGCGTGGTCGATCAGATTGGGCGATTTCTCCGCGAATTCGGCGAAAATTTCCAGTTTGCCGCGCGCCGAAACCGCGTCCGGCGGCGTCAGCACCGCGGGCTCGAAGTAACGGATCTGGTGCGGGTGGACCTTGTCCTCGACCATATCGGCGTAGGTGTCGCGGATGGTTTCGCCCGAATGCGCCGCGCGGGGGCTCCGGTGCGACAGCCGCCCGGCGACTTCCGAGAGCTTGGCGCAGGCGTTTTCCCCGCGAAAGAGCAACATCAGCGTCCGCTCTTTGGGAGCGCCCTCGCGGGCCGGGAAGTTTTCGCGGACGTAGTCGGCGAGCAGTTTCGAGGTTTCCACCGCGTCGGGGTGCGACGCGCTCTCCAGGTGCGCTGCGTACTTTTCGGCGGTCTCCCGGTCGAATGCCAGCACCTGCGCCCCAATGAATTCGAGGTCGGTGCGCGACATCAGACGCGCAATAATCCCCCCGGTGCGCGATTTGAGCAAGCTGTAGGGAGTCACCAGAATGTACGATACTTCGATAGCCATAAAATCCTCAATTGATGGTTGCCTTGCGCCGGTCGGGAAGCGTTCTATCGTCTCCGTCACGGCGCGCCCCCTCCGCCCTGGAGGGATGTACCCGCATACTATACCATCTTTTTGAGCTTTTGGCAACAAAAAAACTTGAAATCCGGGCAAAAAACGCTAAATTGTCAAGGTTATGGAAACACAAAATGAAAATCCCGAAATTCCGGTCGCCGCCAAGAATTATACCGAAGACGCGATCAAGACCCTGAGTTCGCTCGAACATATCCGCCACCGGCCCGGTATGTACATCGGACGCATGGGCGACGGTTCGCATCCCAACGACGGCATTTACGTCATGCTCAATGAGATCGTCGACAACAGCATCGACGAATTCATCATGGGCAAGGGTCGCCGGATCGACGTCAAAATCGAGCACAACACCGTCTCGATCCGCGACTACGGGCGCGGCATCCCGCCGGGCAAGCTGGTCGACTGCGTCTCGCTGATGAATACCGGGGGGAAGTACAACAGCGACGTCTTCCAGTTCTCGGTCGGGCTCAACGGGGTCGGCACCAAGGCGGTCAACGCGCTCTCGGAACGCTTTACGGCGCGGACGATCCGCGACGGGAAGTCGTTTTCGGCGACCTTTTACCGCGGCGTCCTCGCCTCCGAGGAGAGCTTTGATGCGGACGAAAAGGACGGAACGCACATCACCTTCACGCCCGATCCCGGACTGTTCCCCGGCTTTGCCTTCAAGGACGAATACATCGAGCGCCGGATGTGGATGTACGCTTATTTGAACAGCGGACTTTCGCTCTACGTCAATGAAAAGCGCTTCTTTTCGCCCAACGGCCTCAAGGATCTCCTCGAAGTCGAGAGTGAAGACGAACGCGTTTACGACGTCATCTCCTTCAAAGGCAAGACCATCGAATTTGCGCTGACCCACACCGCCTCTTACGGGGAAAGTTGTTTTTCGTTCGTCAACGGGCAATACACCAACGACGGCGGCACCCACCTCTCGGCTTTCAAGGAGGGGGTGCTCAAGGCGATCAACGAATATTCCGGCAAGAACTACAAGGCCGACGACGTCCGCGACGGAATGGTCGGAGCCATCGCGATCAAGCTCCAGGAGCCGGTTTTCGAGTCCCAGACCAAGAACAAGCTCGGCAACACCGACGTCCGGGGGCCGATCGTCGCCGCGGTCAAGGACGCGATCGTCGACTTTCTCCACAAGAACAAATCCGTCGCCGACGCGATGATCGAGAAGGTGGTCAACAACGAACAGGTCCACCGCCAGATCCAGGACGCCAAGAAAAAGGGCCGCGAAGCGTCCAAAAAGATGTCGCTGCGCATCCCCAAGCTCAAGGACTGCAAGCTTCACCGGGGCGACAAAGGCAAACGGGGCCAGCCGCTCCCCGAGACGATGATCTTTCTGACCGAAGGAGACTCCGCCGCGGGTTCGCTGGAGAAGTGCCGCAACGTCAACACCCAGGCGATTTTCGCCCTCAAGGGCAAGCCGATGAACTGCTTCGGCGAGAGCCGCGACCGCATTTACCAGAACGACGAGCTCCTCTTCATCATGCAGGCGCTCGGGATCGAGAGCGACACCGAAAACCTGCGCTACGACCGCGTGGTCATCGCCACGGATGCCGACGTCGACGGGATGCACATCCGCAACCTCCTGATCACCTATTTCATGACCTATTTCGACCACATCGTCACCTCGGGGCATTTGTACGTGCTCGAAACTCCGCTGTTCCGGGTCCGGGTCCGCAAGGAAAAACCGATTTACTGTTATACTGAAGCCGAGCGCGACGAGGCCGCCGCCAAGCTGGGAAAACGCTCCGAAATCACCCGGTTCAAGGGCCTCGGCGAAATCTCCCCCGACGAATTCGGCGAATTCATCGGCGAAACCATGAAGCTCTTGCCGGTGACGGTCGATCATTTGAAGAATATCCCCGAAATGCTGGAATTTTACATGGGTACCAACACGCCGCAGCGGCGCGAATACATCATGAGCAACCTCGAGTTGAGCAAATATGAGTGACATCGACGACAAAACCCCGGAAATGGAAGCCCTCGAAGCGGTCGGCGCGATCGAGGCCGAAGCCCTCGGCGAGGGCGAGGTCGAGGCCGCCAAGACGATCGGGACCAACGAATATTTCCGGAACATGATGAACCGGAACTTCCTCGAATACGCCTCCTACGCGATCCGCGACCGGGCGATTCCCAACGTCGACGACGGCTTGAAGCCGGTTCAGCGCCGGATTCTCTGGGCGATGCACAAGGTCGACGACGGACGCACCAACAAGGCCTCATTCGTGGTCGGCGAAGTGATGGGCAAATACCACCCCCACGGCGACGCTTCGATCAAGGACGCGCTGGTGGTGCTCGCCAACAAAGAGTATTTCATCGAGAAGCAGGGGAACTTCGGGAATATTTTTACCGGCAGTTCGGCCGCCGCGCCGCGTTACATCGAGTGCGGACTGACCCCGCTGGCGCGCGAAGTGCTGTTCAACGACGACATCACCGAAATGGTCGAGACCTACGACGGGCGCAACCTCGAACCGGTGGTGCTGCCGGTCAAAATTCCGTCACTCCTGATGCTCGGCTCCGACGGCATCGCGGTCGGAATGGCGACCAGAATCATGCCGCACAACTTCAATGAATTGTTGCGCGCCCAGATTTCCGAGCTCAACGGCGAGAGCTACGAGCTCTACCCGGACTTCCTGCAGGGCGGTTTGATGGATGCCCGTGAATACTCCGATGGCAGCGGCAAAATCACCTTGCGGGCGCGCATCGAAATCGTCGACCGCAAGCTCATCATCCGCGAAATCCCGGCGACCACCACCACCGAAAGCCTGATCGCTTCGATCGAAAAAGCGGCCGAGAAGAACAAGATCAAAATCTCGTCGGTCAACGACTACACCGCGCAGAACGTCGAAATCGAAGTCGTTCCCACCCGCGGCTACGACCCGGAGAAGGCGCTCCAGGCGCTCTACATGTACACCGACTGCTCGATCTCGATCAGTTCCAATCTCACCGTGATCCGCGATTTCCGCCCGGCGGTGATGACGGTGACCGAGGTGATCAAGCGCAATACGGGCAAACTCCTCGAGTACCTCCAGTCCGAGCTTGAAATCGCGCTTCACAAACAGAATGAACTCTTTCATGCCAAGACGCTTGCCCAGATTTTCTTTGAAAACCGGATCTACAAACGGATCGAGGAGTGCGAAGACGAAGCCTCCGAATACGCCGAGGTGCGCGACGGGCTCAATCCGTTCCGCGAAATGCTCCGGCGCGACGTCACCGACGAAGACATCGACCGTTTGCTGGCGCTGCCGGTCCGCCGGATCGCCCGCTTCGACATCGAGAAGAACCAGAAGGACCTTCGCGAAATCGAGAAGCTGATCAAGGAGCTCAAGCATCACCTGGGGCACCTGAAGCCTTACGCGATCAAATACCTTGAAGACCTGATCGCCAAATACGGCCACGCTTTCCCGCGCCGGACCGAAATCGTCGAATCGCTGCGCAAAATCGACCGCAAGTCGGCCGCGCTCAACAACATCAAGATCGGCCTCGACCGCAAGAACGGCTACATCGGCACCGGCATCAAGAGCGACGACACCTTGCTCTGCAACGAATTCGACCACCTGCTCTGCATCGAGAAGAACGGGCGTTACAAGATCATCGACCTGCCGCCGGACAAGCTCTTCATCGGCAAATTCTACGAATGCCGCCGCCACGACCCGGAAACCGAATTCGGCGTAGTTTATTCCGACGGCAAGAGCGGAAAATATTACGGTAAACGGAGCACCATCGGTTCGTTCATCAAGGACAAGGAGTACACGCTCTGTCCTGCGGGATGCAAGCTTGAGCTGGTGACGCCGCGCGCGGATGCGGTCTATCAGCTGGTGACGGGCGGGCGCGGCGCGGGGGCTGAAGAGTTGAATTTGCTGACGCTTCCGGTGCGTACGCCGAAGGCGCGGGGACTTTTGATCTGCAGCAAAAAAGTGACGAAAATCACGCATCTGCGTTATCTTGAAGAGGCGGAAGCCGCCCAGTTCCGGAGCAATGCGACGGAGGAGGCGACGGAGGAGGATATCGTTGAAATTGAAGAGCAAGCAACTGTCGAAGTCGCAAGTGACGGAGAAGTGACGGAAATTATCGCCGTCGAAATTGAAGTGACGGAGACGCTGGAAGAGACGGTGAAGCCGGAGAAGAAGCGGATGAAGGCCGAGGAGCCGGAGCCAGAGCCAGTGGAAGTTGAAGAAACGGTAGTGGAGCCGGAGTCGGTGAAGGTGGAGACGCCGGTTGCTGCGGAGGAGTTGATTTCGGTTCCGCACGTCAAGCCAGTGAAGCCGGTGAAGGCGAAAGCGCCGAAGCCGGAGCCGAAGGCTGAAAAAGCGCCGGAAGCGGAGCCGGAGCCGCCGTCAGTGGCGGAGGATGATCTCGGGATCGTCCAGCCGGAGTTCGGGTTTTAACGCGTGCCAAAGCGCCGGTAAGGAGCGAAGCGCACCAGCGCGGAGCGACGGGTCCAGGGCCACGCGGCCCTGGTGCGGACTCCAAAGGGCGCACAGCCCTTTGGCGGTGCACGAGGCTGCGCCTCGTCGTCGCCGGGGGGGCACCCCCCCCCAACAATCCGGACCCCCGGGCGCCCCCGCGACCCCCCGCCCCCCCCCCCCCCACACAGCCGGCCCCG
>JAVBUI010000150.1:0-7902 GCA_031555495.1 Victivallaceae bacterium
CCTGGACCCGTCGCTCCGCGCTGGTGCGCTCCGCTCCTACTTTTACCCGCGTATCAGCCCCAGCAGCTCGTCGCGCTTCTGCTCCATCATCGGCACCGTCTTCGCCTCCACGATCAATCGCATCAGCGGCTCCGTATTCGACGACCTCACATTGAAGTGCCAGTCCGGATACTCCACCGAAATCCCGTCCAGCTCGTACATTTCGCCGTCACTGTACTTCGATTTGATCTTCTCCAGAATCGGCTTCACATCCGCCACCTTTGAGTTGATCTCCCCGCTGAACGCATAACGCCGCAACGGATTCACCAGCTCATGAAGCTTTTTTCCGCTCTTGCAGATCAGGTTTCCGAGCTTGATCATCGCCAATGCCTGCGATTCCGCCGTGAAGTTTTCCTTGAAATAATAGTGACCCGAAAGCTCGCCCGCAAACACCGCCCCATATTCGCGCATCTGCGCCTTGATGAACGCATGCCCCACCCGCGACATGATCGCCTTGCCGCCGTTTTCCTCAATGCACTCCTTGACCGCGCGACTGCTCCTCAAATCATACAGGATCGTCGCCGGACCCTCGCTCAAAATGTCCTGCGCGATCAGCGCCGTGAACAAGTCCATCGGAATGATATTGCCAAGGTCGTCGATGAAACCGCAGCGGTCCGCGTCGCCGTCGAACGCCGCTCCGAAATCCGCCTTCTCCGCCACCACCCGCGCACGGATCGCGTCGAGGGTTTCGAGGTGAAGCGGATTCGCTTCATGATTCGGAAATGTTCCATCCAGCTGGTCGTACATCGGGATGATGTCGAAGAGATCCTGAACGCCGCCGATTTCATACAGCCCCATCGCATTCGCGTAATCGACCACCACCTTGAGCTTGCGGTCCATCTTGGAAAATTTGCGCAGGAACGCCGCATACTGCGGGGCGATGTCGTATTTGCTGACCGAGCCCGTCCTGTCCGACTTCGGCCACGACTGCTCTTTCACAATCCGCTCGATGTCGGCGATGCCGGTCGCGCCCGAAATCGGAACCGCGTCAGCGATACAGAGCTTGAAGCCGTTCCATTCGCCGGGGTTGTGGCTGGCGGTGATGATGATGCTCCCGTCCGCCTTCAAGGTGCCGTTGGCGAAGTAGGACATCGGGGTCGAACAGAGCCCGAGATCGACCACGTCGACGCCCTGCTCGGTGAGGCCCTTGGCCAGTGCGTCGAAGAGGACCACCGAGTGCGGGCGCATGTCGCGTCCCACCACCACTTTGCGCGCCCCCGTAAAGGTCGCGTAGGCGCGGCCGATTTTTTCGGCCATCGCCGCGTCGAGCTCGGCGGGGTAAACCCCGCGAATGTCGTAAGCTTTGAAAATCCCGGACATGGTTGTTCCTCCTGTTGGTGAATTATTTCCGTTTGCAAAGCAGTCGTGCAATCCATTTCTGGATTTCGCCGTAAGGCGGGTAACGTAAGGGCAGTTCCCCCAGCGAGCCCTTGATCAGCACCGGTTTGAGGTGGCTGAAGGTGTCGAATCCGTAACGGCCGTGGTAGGTGCCGATGCCGCTCGCGCCGACGCCGCCGAAAGGCATGCCCGGGGCCATCAGCTGCATCACGGTCTCGTTGACCGCCGCGCCGCCGGACGAGGTTGAGTCGAGGATGAAGTCGCGGTTTCGGCGGTTGCGCCCGAAGTAATAGAGCGCCAGCGGTTTCGGGCGGGCGTTAATGAACGCCGCCGCTTCCGCCATCGAATTGACCTCGAGCACCGGCAGGATCGGGCCGAAAATCTCCTCCTGCATCACCGGATCGTCGGGAGAAACCCGGTCGATGACGGTGGGAGCGATGTAAAGCGTGGTGCGGTTCTTCTCGCCGCCCGCGATCAACCGGCCCGCCGACAGCAGCCGCTCGAGGCGCTTGAAGTGCATTTCGTTGACGATGCGCGGATAATCCGTTCTCTCGGCCGGGTTGTCGCCGAAAAAAGCGCGAAGCGCCTCGTGGAGTTCGTTCATCAGCGCGTCTTTGATTTTGCGGTGGACCAGCAGATAATCCGGCGCGACGCAGGTTTGCCCGGCATTGAGGAATTTCCCCCAGGCGATCCGCCGGGCCGCGACTTTGAGGTCGGCGCTTTCGTCGACCACGCAGGGGCTCTTGCCGCCGAGCTCCAATGTCACCGGAGTCAGCGTCTCCGCCGCCCGGCGGTAAACCTCCCGGCCCGCGTTGCCGCCGCCGGTGAAGAAAATATAATCGAATTTTTCGCTGAAGAGAAAATCGAAATGAGCGTCGCGCGGAGCCACCGTCACCTCGCCCTCCGTAAAGCATTTCTCCAGGAGCTCGGTCACCGCCGCCGCCGTCGCGGGGGCCTGCGGCGAAAGCTTCAGCACCACCCGGTTGCCCGCGCCGAGCGCCGCAATTACAGGATCGAGCGCCAGCAGCAGCGGGTAGTTCCAGGTGCTGAAAATCAAAACCTGCCCGTATGGTTCCGACCGGAGCTGGCCGCGGCCCGGCCAGTTGAAGAGGCCGATCGCGGCGCGCCGTTTGCGGGCGAGCCGGGGAAGCCGTCTGATCATGAACTTCAGGCTTTCAAGCAACGGAATGAGTTCGCTGGTCCGCGCCTCGTATTCGGATTTGCCGAGATCGGTGTTGAGCGCGGCGATGAGACGCTCCTGCTCGTCGGAGAGCCAGGTATGAAGGCCCCGGAGCGCCCGGCGGCGCTGCGCGACGGTGTAACGCTTGCCGGAGGCGAAGAACTGGCGGTTTTCGGCCAGCGCCGCGCGGTATTTCGTTTCGTCGGTCATAAATAAATCCTCCTCACGCGATTGCCGAAGGAACACAGAATTTCGTGGGGGTGGGTCCCCTTGAGCGCGGCCCACTCTTCGAGTTTGATGGTATGTTCGCCCTGACTCCCGATGCAGACGACTTCGTCGCCGGCTTGGGCTTCGGGGACGTTTTCAAGTGAAATTGTGGTGTAATCCATCGAAACGCGCCCCAGAATCGGGCAAAGCACGCCGTGTACCAGGAGATAGCCGCGATTGGACAGCGCCAGCGGCAGCCCGTCGGCGTAACCGGCGGCAACGGTGCCGATCCGGGTCGGCAGCTTAAGCGTGTGCATCCGGTTGTAACCGATCGAAGTTCCCGCGTCGAGCGTCCGCACCGCGGCCAGTCGGCTCTTGAGCGAAAAAACCGGCGCAAGGATCCCCGCGTTGTCGTGGAAGCCGTAAAGGCCGATCCCCGCCCGGGTCAGGTTGAAGGGCGGCGACACGCTTTCACGGATATTGCTCAACGCCTCGCTCGCCGCCATGTGAATGTCGTCGAAGGCGATGTCCGGGAGCTCTGCAAGGAGCGCCTTGAAGGCGTCCAGCTGGCGCCGGTTATGGGGATGGGCGGCATCGGAAGCACTCGAAAAGTGCGAATAAATACCGCGGATGCGGACATTGGGCAAGGTCTGAATTTTGCGGATTTCGTCCGCCGCACGGGCGGCGACGAAGCCCAATCGTCCCATGCCGCTGTCGACCGCGATCTGGAGTTCGGCGGTCCGCTTCTGCCGGACCGCCTCGTCGCTGATCCGTTTGGCGGCCTCGAAGTCGCCTACGGGACACCAGAGTCCGGCTTCGACCGCGGAAGCGACTTCGTCGGGGAGGAGGCTGCCCAGAATCTGGACCGGAAGGCCGAACCCGGCGAGCTCAAGCGCTTCTCCGAGCTCCGCCGCGCCGAAGGCCGCCGCCCCGGCGGCGCGCAGGTGTTTGGCAATCTCCCGCGCGCCGAGCCCGTAGGCGTCGGCTTTCAGCACCGGCATGATCCGGCAGGGGGCGACCCGCCGTTGGATCTCCCGGAAATTCCCGACGATTTTCGCCGGGTCGATTTCAAGCCGTATCCGGCCCTCGACTGTTGATTGCATACATACCCTCCTATCGGGGGGAGGATTACTTCGCGTACTCGACCGAACGGGTTTCGCGGATGATCGTCACCTTGATCTGGCCGGGATAGCTCATTTCCTTTTCGATCCGCTGACAGATGTCCTTGGCGAGGATCTGCGCCTCGCCTTCGGTGATCTTCTCGGGAGTGACGACCACGCGGACTTCTCGGCCGGCCTGGAGAGCGAAGCAGGATTCGACGCCCGGGAAGTCGTGGGCGATCTCTTCGAGTTGCTCGAGGCGCTTCAGATACAGTTCGGTGGTTTCGCTGCGGGCGCCCGGACGGGACGCGCTCAGCGTGTCGCAGGCGCTGACCAGAATGTCGTACATGCTGGTCGGTTCCACTTCGCCATGGTGCGCGGCGACGGCGGCGACGACGTCCTTGGATTCGTTGTGCTTGCGCAGCACATCGGCCCCGATCTGGGCGTGCGGGCCTTCGATTTCATGGTCGATCGCCTTGCCGATGTCGTGGAAGAGGCCGATCCGCTTCGCTTTCTGCTCGTCGAGGCCGAGCTCGGCGGCGATCATGCCCATGAAGTAGGCGGTTTCGAGCGAATGCTGAAGGACGTTCTGCGAGAAGCTGTAACGGTATTTCAGGCGGCCCAGGAGTTTAATCACCTGCGGCGCGACGCCCTGGATGCCGGTTTCGAGCACCGCGGCTTCGCCGGCGGCGTAGACTTCGTCGTCGAGATCCTTGCCGATCTTTTTTACCAACTCTTCGATCCGGGTCGGGTGGATACGGCCATCGCCGATCAGGCGCTCCATCAGTTGACGGGCGACTTCCTTGCGGATCGGGTCGAAACAGGAGATCACCACCGCTTCCGGGGTGTCGTCGATCAGGATGCTGACTCCGGTCGCCGCTTCGAGTGCGCGGATGTTACGCCCTTCGCGGCCGATGATCCGGCCCTTGAGCTCGTCGCTCGGGAGGGGAATGGTCGCGGTGGTGCGTTCGTAGGTGCAATCGGACGAGTAGCGCTGAATCGCGTAAGTGAGAATCCGGCGGGCCTCTTTTTCGGCCTTTTCACGGGCCTCGTCGAGGGCGTTGCGGACGACGATGCCGGCATCGTTCTTGACTTCGTTCTTGAGTTTTTCGAGCAGGATTTCGCGGGCGGTTTCGCGGTCGAGGCTGGCGACGCGTTCGAGCTCGGTGATCTGCTGCGAAATGCTTTTCTGGAGCTCGGTTTCGCGGTTGGTCAGGCGTTCGCGGACGGTTTCGAGGTCCTTTTCCTGTTTTTCGATGCCTTTGATTTTGGAATCGAGCGATTCGGCGCGCTTGTCGAGCGTCTCTTCACGCTGGGCCAACCGTCGTTCGTTGCCGCCTTGTTCGCGGCGGCGTTCCTTGAGTTCGGCTTCGCACTCTTCGCGCATTTTGATGACTTCGCTTTTGGCGCTGACCCTCGCTTCGCGCAGGATGTGCTCGGCGTCGCGCGCGGCGTCGTCGCGGATTTTTTCGGCGTCTCGTCCGGCGGCGCCCTTCTGCAGCTTCTGTATCCAGTTGCTGATGAACAATCCGAATGCTATCCCCACGACCGCGGCAATGGCGCCTAAGCCGACCAATTCTCCCCATTTTTCCATCATTTTTTCCCTTTTTGTTTCTTATCTCAAAAATCATCTGCATGTTGCGCATGATGAAAATCAAGCATTTGTTGTTCACTCACTCCGAAGTCCATCCGCCGGTCGTGCGCCTCTTGCATCAGCGCCTCTTCCGCCAGTTGAACCTGATAAAAAACGCCGCAAACCGGCGAGTTCACTTCGCTGAGCAGCCGGTCGTAAAACCCGCCGCCACGTCCCAATCGTCCCCCATGGCGGTCAAACGCCACCCCGGGGACGAAATACAACGTCTTCTCCATCAACACTTCCGTCGTCGGAACCGGGCAATCCGGCTCCGGCTCCGTTATGCCGTAACGCCCCGTTCGCAGGCCGGGTTCCGGGCCGCAGACTTCGGCAAACTCGTAAACGCCGCGCGCCTCATCGAAGCGCGGCAGCAGAAACCTTTTCCCCGGCTCGCCGATCAACTCGAGGAGCGAAGGCTCCTCTTCGTCGGCCGCATACAGCGCGACCCATTCGAATTCGCGCCACAACGCGGATTCGCGGATGCGCCGCCTGATTTCCTCGTCGGCCCGACTTTTTTCCACTGCTCCGAATTCCCGCCTCATGGCGCGGAACTCGCGGCGCAGCAATGTTTTATCGTTCCTGCTCACGGCAGCTTTTCCAATAGGCGAGCCGTTCGCAGATTTTGCTTTCGTAGCCCATTCCCTGCGGCTGGTAATAGCTTTTGGGGACGGTCAGGTAATCCTGAACGGCGAAACCGCCGTGGTCGTGCGGATACAAATACCCTTTGCCGTTGCCCGCCGCCTTGCCTCCGGCCGAGTGCGAGTCGCGCAAATGGCGCGGCACCGGCTGGACGCGGTCTTTCTCGACGTCTTCGAGCGCGGCGGAAATCGCGACGCAGGAGGCGTTGCTTTTGGGCGCGGTGGCGCAGTAGGTGACGGCCTGGGAGAGAATCAGTTTTGCTTCCGGGAGGCCGACGAATTCGACCGCCTGGGTCGCCGCCACTGCGAGCACCAGAGCGCGCGGATCGGCGTTTCCGATGTCTTCGGAGGCGAAAATCATGATCCGGCGGGCGATGAAACGGATGTCTTCACCGGCATGGAGCATTTTGGCGAGGTAGTAAATCGCCGCATCTGGGTCGCTGCCGCGCATGCTTTTGATGAAGGCGCTGATCGAGTCGTAATGGTTGTCGTCGTCGTAATTGATCATTTTGCGCTGAATCGAACTCTCGGCTTCGGCGAGGCCGATGCGGATGACTTCGTCTTCGCCGGGGGGCGTGGTCAGCACCGCGATTTCAAAGGCGTTGAGCGAACGCCGCGCGTCGCCCTCGCAGACCTGGGCGAGGAAGCTTGCCGCCTCGGGCGCGAGCTCGACTTTGCGGTCCGGGAAGGCGCGTTCGTCGGTACAGGCGTTGGCGAGAATTTGCAGGATATCTTCTTCGCCGAGGCTCTGGAGCTGGAAGGCGAGCGAACGCGACAGGAGAGCGCCGACCACGTAGAATTGCGGATTGTGGGTGGTGGCGCCGATGAGGCGGATGTTGCCGTTTTCGACGTCGGGGAGCAGCGCGTCCTGCTGGGCTTTGTTGAAGCGGTGGATTTCGTCGATGAAGAGGATGGTGCGGCGGCCGTTGACCTGGCGGCGTTTGAGGGCGACGGCGATTTCGCGGCGGATATCGGCGACGCTCGAGGTTACGCCGGAGAGGCGGACAAAGGCGGAATTGGTGGATTTTGCGATCAGCTCGGCGAGGCTGGTTTTGCCGGTCCCGGGGGGGCCGGAGAGGATGATCGAGCTGAAGCGGTCGGCGTCGATGGCGCGCCGCAGGAGCATTTTTTCGCCGAGCAAGTGGCGTTGTCCGGCGTATTCGTCGATATTGCGGGGACGGAGGCGTGCGGCCAAAGGCATGGCGGCGGCAGTCGCGAGGATGCCGCCGGGGACCGGTTCGTCATCGGGAGTGAATAAATCGTCTGCCATGATCCGTCTCCTTGATTCCCGGGGAGGCGGCGACGATGATGCTTCCGGAACGCGGGTACGCGCGCGGCGGGGCGCCGCCGTCGTTCTCCGGGAGGGGGGCGCCGCACCCGGTGATATCTTCAATCCGCTTGGAAGAGAGTGTCATTTTTGCCGTTCCGGCCGTGAATCCGACCGTTTCCTAAATGGGAATTTTATATAAAGGTGTTTTCACACCGATTATAACAATAGCACATAAAACGAATAGTGAAAGCTCAAAAGTGCTATTTTTTGCGATTTTTTTGCAAGGCGTGCCGCAGACCTGATAGGGAGCGGAGCGACGGGCGTGCCGCAGACCAGATGGAGCGGAGCGCACCAGCGCGGAGCGACGGGTCCAGGGCCACGCGGCCCTGGCGCAGAGTCAAGATGGTGTATTCAAAATCAAGCCGTTTTTCCTCTTTTTTCTTGATTTTTTTCATCGAAGAGGCGATCTTCAATTACCATGGCTCGCAAAATCAGTA
>JAVBUI010000364.1:0-10328 GCA_031555495.1 Victivallaceae bacterium
TCAAGGCGGTAATCGAAACCGAAACCATCCAGGTCCGGGAAATTACGGTCGGTACGCGCGAGTGTCAATTGCTGGCGCTGCCGATTTTCGACAAGGCCGGAACGCTGGTCAACGTCATTGAGAGCCTGTTCGACGTGACCGAGCTTAAAGAGGGAAAGCGCAACCTTGAAGTTGCGTTGACCGCCGCCGAGGCGGCGGGACGGGCCAAGAACTTCTTCTTCGCGACCATGAGCCACGAATTGCGGACGCCGTTGAACGCGGTGATCGGCTTCAGCGAACTTTTGCAGAACAACGCGCTTTCCCGCGAGGAACAGGAAGAGTATCTGAAATCGATCAACCTGGCCGGGAATTCACTGCTGTACCTGATCAACGATATTCTCGATCTGTCCAAACTCGAAGCCGACCAGATGGTCTTTGTGCCGCAGCCGACGGACATTACCTCGCTCCTGAAGGAGCTCAAATCGGTGTTCAATTACAAGATCCGGGCGCAGAAACTGTACTTCGACTTGATTCTCCCCGACTGGCTGCCGCAGTTGAAGCTGGACAGTCTGCGTTTGCGGCAGGTGCTTTTGAACCTGATCGGAAACGCGGTCAAATTCACCGAACAGGGCGGAATCACCGTCCGAGCGGATTTCAAGCCGGGCGAAAATGGCGCAGGAACCTTTATCTTGCGCATCAAGGATACCGGAATCGGAATCATGAAGGAGGCGCAGGAGAAGATATTCGAGCCGTTCATCCAGCAGGACGCGCAACGGGATACGCACGCCTACACAGGCTCCGGCCTCGGATTGGCGATCACCAAGCGGCTGATCGGCTGCATGAATGGATCCATCACGCTCGAAAGCGACATCGGGCAGGGGTGTGAATTCACGGTTGAATTCCGGAGCATCCCTTACATGGAGTCGCTTCCCGGGGCGGATGAAAAGAAATCCGGTGACCGGCAGATCGGAACCGATCGCGCCAGATTCCTGCTGGTGGATGATATTCCGCTCAATCTGAAGGTTTTGAGCGCCATGCTGCGGCGGCTCGGCATCGAGTGCCGGAGCGCCGGTTCCGGCGCCGAAGTTCTGGAAATACTGCGGGAAGACCGCGCGTTCAGTGCGCTCTTGACCGATGTCTGGATGCCGGAGATGAACGGCGCGGAACTGGCTGCGGCGGTTCACCGGGAGTTCCCGGCTCTGCCGGTCGTCGCGGTGACGGCGGACAGGGAGGCGGGAAAGAATTTTTCACGGGAACACTTCTCCGGCATTCTCCTGAAGCCGGTGACGGTGGAGAAACTGCGGCAGTTGATCGACAAGCACAAAAACGGCGAGAGCGGCTGGGACGTGGTCTGACCTCAGAAAGAGGCCCGTACGCTGCTTTCCAGCAGCAGCACCGATTCCTGGCCGAAGCGTTTCCGGTACCGGGCGCGAATTTCGTCGAGCCGGGCGCGTTCGTCGACGGAGGCGGGAACAATGATGACCAGAAGCTTGGATTTTTCCCGGACGATTGCGCCTGCGCCGGTTTTCCACGCGCCGGACGCGTCGACGACGGTGCTGCCGCCGGGGAATGCCGGGATGATCTCCCGCTCGTAAAACGTCTCCCAATCCTTCTCGGAGACGACCGTTCTGCCCGCACCGTCGGCGCGGCCGAAGAACAACCGGTATTCGCGGTGCTCCTCTTGCGGCTGCGAGCAGCAGCCTCCGGCAAGGAACAGGGCCGATAAAGCGACGACGGCGAAAAATATCCTCATAACCGGGTTACTCCGTATAAAGCGAACGCAGTTGGCCGAGATCAGCGCCGAGGTTGCGGGTCAGGAACTCCGTCACCCCGCCGAAGTCGCGGTCGATGGTTTCGAAAAACGCTTCAAGATATGAAGACGCGACCGTGAATGCCGCTTCGAATGCGGAATTCCGCGCGATATACGCGCGGTATTTCTTCCTGGCCGGTTCCGCCGAACGCAGATAGTCGGCGAAAATATCCTCCTGCGAGACTCCGAGCGCCGACAATAAGAGCGCCGCCGCCGCTCCGGTGCGGTCCTTGCCCGCCGAACAGTGGAACAACAGCGGCGCGTTTCCGGGGGTGCTTAACAGCCGGAAAAATCCGGCGTAAAACACCGGCGTTTTCCGTGCCAGGTTCCGGTAAAGCTCGCACATCTCAGCCGGGCCGAAGGCCGCCGGGAATTCGCTCAGGTGCATCATATTGCCCGGTTCGATCGCGAGCCGGATTTCGTTGGTCACGGTTGCGGGGAGCCGGTTCGGCGCGTGACGGACTTCTTCATCGCCGCGGAAGTCGATCACGGTTCGGATATTCCGATCCGCCAGCGTCTTCAGCCCGGACGCGGTCAAGGCGCTCAGGTCGTCCGAACGGTAAACCGCGCCCTGCCTGACTTTCTTCCCCCCGGCGGCCGCAAAGCCGCCAAGGTCGCGCAGATTGTACATTCCTTCCGCCGGGATGAGTGTGTCGATTGATTCATGATTCATGAGAAATCCTTTTGTTTTCAGAGGGTCACGCCATCCTTGAAAAGGGCGATTTCCTGGTAGCCGAATTCTTCGTTGCGGGCGAGCACCCGACCGGAGGCGATGTCGAGGATTTGGCCGAAGAAGGTTTCCGCGAGTTCATCCATCGGGACGCCTTCCAGGAGCGCTCCGGCGTCGAAGTCGATCCAGTTGGGCTTTTCCGCCGCGAGGCGGCTGTTGGTCGCGATCTTGACCGTCGGCACCACGCCGCCGAAGGGCGTGCCGCGCCCGGTGCTGAAGAGCACGATTTGCGCTCCCGCCGCCGTCAGCACGGTGGTCGCCACCATGTCGTTGCCGGGGCCGGTCAGGAGATTCAAGCCGCGCTTGCTTGCGATTTCGCCGTAACCGAGCACGCCGCAGACCTTTGAGGTGCCGCCTTTCTGGGTACAGCCGAGCGACTTTTCTTCGAGGGTGGTGATCCCGCCCGCCTTGTTGCCCGGGGAGGGGTTTTCGTAAATCACCTGATTATAACGCCGGAAGTAATCCTTGAAATCGTTGATCATCTTCACCGCGCGGTCGAAGACTCCGCGGTCGGAGGCGCGCTCAAACAGCAGCGTCTCCGCGCCGAACATCTCCGGCACTTCGGTGAGGATCGTGGTCCCGCCCGCCGCCACCAGAAGATCGGACAAGCGGCCGATCAGGGGATTGGCGGTGATGCCCGAGAAACCGTCCGAGCCGCCGCACTTGAGCCCCACCGTCAGCTCCGAAGCCGGAACCGGGGTGCGGACGTCTTTTTTGAGAATTTCCCGCAATTCGGCGATGACGGCGAGGCCCGCCCCGTACTCGTCGCCGCTCTCCTGCGCCTTGAGGAAGCGGACGCGTTCGGGATCGGTCCCGGCGAGCAGGGGCCGGAAGGATTCAAGGGTGTTGTTTTCGCAGCCGAGCGCGACCACCAGGACCGCCCCCGCATTGGGGTGCCTTGCCAGCGCCGCCAGAATCCGGGCGGTCGAGGTGTGGTCCTCGCCCAGCTGCGAACAACCGCCAACGTGGGGAAGCGCCCGCGCTTTGAGCTCGGAGCCGGAGGGCGTTTCGCGGTTGAAGGCGGCGGCCAGATTCTCCGCCAGGCGGTTGACGCAGCCGACCGTCGGGATGATCCAGAGTTCGTTGCGGACGCCGACCCGGCCGTCGGCGCGGCGGAAGCCGTCGAAGTATTTGCCCTCCAACTCCGCCGGGGCAGGGGGGAGCTTGGGGATATACGTGTATTCCAGCGTCTCGCCGAGCGCGGTTTTTACGTTGTGGGTATGGACGAAGCGGCCGCGCCCGATCGCGCATTTGGCAACGCCGATCGGCATCGCGTATTTGATGATCTTCTCGCCCGGCGCGAGATTGACCAGCGCGACCTTGTGCCCGCAGCCGACGTCGTCGGTGAAGGTGAGACGCGAACCGTCGGAAAGTTCGACGCTTTCGCCGGCGAGGAAATCGCGCAGCGCCACCGCGACGTTGTCGGAAGGATGAATCTGCAGAATTTCGCTCATTTGTTTCCTCCCGCAAGCTCGGTCAGCGCGGCGGCGACGCCGTCGCGGCGGATCTCTTCGAGGTTGGCCGCGACCCGCTCCGCGAGGCCGGGAACGGTATTGAGGTCGAGCCCCCAGAAGTCGGTGCGGGCAAGGACACCGCGTACCAGTTCCGGCAGCGCGTTGCCTTGGGAAGCCCAGAGCGAAGCGAAATATTCAAGCTTGTCGGCGTCGTCTTCGACGAAGTACGAGCGCTCCGCGCCGCACCCGGCGAAACGGCCGTCCGGTTGTTGGCGGCAGTCGTAAAAGGCGATCAAAGCGGCCAGCGAAAAAGCGAGCTTGGCGGGAAGCTTCCCGGTGAGGCCGACATAGTCGAGCAGCGAGGGAAGGATCCGGACCTTCCACTTGGAGACCGAATTGAGCGAAATCGACAGCAGCCGGTGGGCGGCGTAAGGATTGAGGAAACGCTCGATCACCGATTCGGCGAAGGCTTTCTTCTCCGCTTCCGGCAAATTCACGGTCGGCGCGATTTCCTCGAAAATCATCGCGCGAAGCAGCTGCCCGGTCAAAGGATCGGAGCTCATCTGGTCGACGAAGTCGAAGCCGTGGAGATAGGCGGCAAGCACGTTCCCGGTATGGGCTCCATTGAGGAAGCGCACCTTGCGTTCGCGGTAGGGGCTCTGGTCGCCGGTCAGGATCACATTGAGTCCGGCGCGGGGGAAGGGAAGTTCGTCTCCCAGCGACTGCGGCCCCTCGATCACCCACAGATGGAAAATTTCGCCGCAGACGAGCAAATTGTCCTGATAACCGAAGCGTTCGCAGAGCTCCGGCGCTTCGCTTCGCGGATAACCGGCGACGATCCGGTCGACCAGAGTGTTGACGAAGAGGTTGTGATCTTCCACCCAGGCGGCGAAACCGGGGCCCAGCCGCCAGTCGGCGGCGTGCCGCAGAATGCACTTTTTGAGCTCCGCCCCGTTGTGGTTGATGAGTTCGCAGGGGATGAAGACGAGCCCCGAGCCTGCCGCGCCGCCGAACGCCCGGAAACGTTCGGCGAGGAGCGCCGTGACTTTGGCGGGGAAGCTCTTCGGCGTCGCGCCCGGCACGAACTCCTCGGCGGTATAGGAAATCCCCGCTTCGGTGGTGTTCGAAAAGACGAAGCGGAGCGTATCGAGCTTCGCCGTTTCAAGCACTTTGCCCCATTCGGTATAGGCGTTGACGCAATCCTTGACCGAGGTAATGATCCGGGCGTGCTCGGCGGCCTTGCCGTTTTCGACCCCGCGCATAATCAATGTATACAATCCTTCTTGCGCATTGAGCATATCGCCCATTCCCTGCGGCAGCGGCTGGACGATCCGGATCGAGCCGTCGAAGAGGCCTTTTTCATTGATCACATCGATCATCCAGTCGACAAAGGCGCGAAGGAAGTTGCCTTCGCCGAATTGCAGCACCCGGACCGGCCGGTCCTTCAAGGGGGCGTGGGGCACGGCGACGGTGTTTCCGGCCAGGAGTTCGCGGGACAAAGTCTTCATGTCAAAATCTCCGGAGAAAAGATCGTTTTAGATTTACGCCATCGTTGGCGAAAAGAGTTTCAATTAAAATACACCGGCGGCGGCGAATGTCAAGCCGATCTTCTTGCGCGGCGAAACGGTAGAGGGGGGCGCACGGTAGGAACACGGAGGGATACGACGTATGGACGGCGATGAGAGCCGGCCGCTCGAAAAAATCGAACGCGCAAGCAGCCGGCTGGATGCAGGCAATCGCGAAGACCGCAACAGGCAATAATTTTTGGCGCATAACGGAACTCCTTTGCTGCTAAGATACAGCACTTGTGCGAATTCGTCAAGTAGCCGCGTTTTTTTGAAAAAAAATATCGGATGAATTTGCATTTGATTTTTCAAGTGTTATATATGAGTATAGGAGTTTGGATGAAAACACATGATTTCGTGATACCGGACGAAAATATTCCGGGAAAATGGGAGGCTATTGGAAAAAAACGCATAAAAACGCTCAAAGTGCTATTTTTATTTGCTTTGTGCTATTGCCCCAGTTTGATTTGCATGGTATAATTTAAAAATACAATATTATAGTCATAACCGGAGATTTTACCGACATGAGCAATTCCGTATCCCCCGCGGAGGGCAGTTCACCTCAGACCTTTCGTTGCGGCACTCTTACTTACACCAAAATCGGGCTGGTTTCACTCTTCGTCTGGCTGCTCTGGGGGGATTTCTGCTTCACCATCATGGAAACGGTGGTGCCGAGCATCCTGCCCCTGAAGCTCAAATCACTCAATTGCCCCAACTGGATCCTCGGGGCGATCATGACCACCATCCCGAACTTCCTCACTGTTACCGTCACGCCCTACATTGGCGTCAAGAGCGACCGCTGCCGCAGCCGCTGGGGACGGCGGATGCCGTTCATCGTCAGTACGCTGCCATTTTTGTGCATCAGTTTGATCGTCCTCGGCTGGAGCGAGGAGCTTTCGAAGCATCTGCAAAACGGCATTCCTTTCCTTGCCGGATTTCCCCAGGCGGCGATCACCATCGCCCTGATCGGGGTGGTGATGGTGATTTTCCAGTTTTTCAACCAGTTTATCAATTCGATTTTTTTCTACCTCTTCAACGACGTCGTTCCCGCCAGCCATCTCGGGCGTTTCGCCGGAGCGTTCCGGATCGTCGGGACCGGCGCTTCCGCGCTCTTTAATTGGTTCATTTTTCCGCATGCCCAGACTCACATGCATGAAATTTTTCTCGGCGCTGCGATTCTCTACGGCGTCGGCTTCGGGGTGATGTGTTTCTTCGTCAAGGAAGGGAAATACCCGCCGCTCGACGAGTCGCAGACGAAGAAAATCGGGCGGATCGCCTCACTGAAACTTTTTTTCAAAGAGTCGTTCTGCGAACGCTTCTACTGGTATTTGTTCGCCAGCGCGGGGGTGATGGCGTTCGCGTCGGCAGCCTGGAGTTTCTCCATGTTCATCAGCCTCGAAATGAAGATGAACCTCGAAATGCTCGGCAAGTACAACACCATATTGATGCTCGTCGGCATGATCGCAACCTACTTTGCCGCCAAATACATTGACCGCTGGCACCCGTTGCGGGTCTATACTTATGTGGTTATCTTCACCATGACCGGCCCGGCGATGAACTGGATCTGGATTTTCATCGATCTGCCGGGGCATATTTATTTTTATTTATCGCTCGGGGCGCAGCTCTTGTACGCCTTTATGAACGCCTTGTCGGCGGCCTGCGTCGTGCCGCTCTCGATGCGGCTCTTCCCGCATTCGCGATTCGGGCAGTTCTCCTCGGCGCAGGGGATCGTCCGTTCGCTCTGCGCGATCGTCGCCGGGGTGGTGATGGGGGCGTATTTCGATATCCTCAGAATCGTCTTCGTCGACAATCCGAGCCCTGACTTCTGTTACCGCTTTTCGTTCATCTGGTCGACCTCCGCATGTTTGCTTAACTTCTCGGTAATCTGCCTCGCCTACCGGCGCTGGAACGCGCTTGGCGGAGACCGGCATTTCCATCCTCCGGCCACCTGGGCGCCGGGCGGCATGGAGATCCAGCCGCTGGTGAAGACGACCGGTTTCATTTCCAAGTATCTGCTTGCGGCGCTGCGTCTGATGGATATTCTGATGTGGACCTCGCTCGCGCTGGCGGCGGGGATGCTCTATCCCTTGTATCGCTTCGGAATGGAACGGGCATTCGGGTTGTTCTGGATGCTGGTGATTCCGGTTTCGGTTTTCGCCCTGGTGTTCTGGAGCCTCCTGGCGCGTTCGATCCGCCGCGACGTCGCTTCGGCCAAGCGCGGCGAAGCACCGGTCAACGGGATTCCGCATCACGGGTTGATGATGGTTTTTTCGATCAAATTCCTGCTGACGCTCGGATTGGTGGTCGCCCAGCTGGTGGTGGCGCTCCATTTCCGCAACGACACTTACACCGTTCTCTTTGCGAGCGGGAACGTGGTGACGAACATCCTGCTGACCGTCTGCACCTTTGTTCTGGTCAGGATGGAGCGCGGTTATTCGACCAAGGTGGACGAAGCTTCGCTTGCGATCTGGGATGGCGCGGATTTTGAAACAACCGGAAAAGGGATCTGATCATGATAGAACGAACTGCGCTCAATTGGGGGCTTTCCACCCTCGGCTGTCACACGCTTTCGCTGGCGGAGGCGGCGGCGCTGGCGGATGAATTCGATTTTCGCTTCATCGAAATCCGTGCGGTATCCGGCACGCTCGATTTGCCTGAAGTCTTCAAGCAAGAGAAGAATCGCGAAGCGCTGCGCAAGCTCACGGCGGCGGGGCGGGTGAGGGTGCTCGACACTTCATTCGGCATCACCTCCGAAGACGCAAAAGCGCGCGAGGCGCTGCTGGCGCTCGGCGAAATCGCCGACCGTTACGGCATTCCGTATTTACGGGTGTTCGGTGGTTTTCCGTTTGCGGAGCCGCTGACCGAGGCGCGGCTGGAGGCCGCGCGCCGGAATCTTGCATGGTGGGAAACGACCGGCATCAAAGCCCAGCTGGCGCTTGAAACCCATGACGGGTTCTCGTCGGCCGAACGCTGCGGCCGGCTGAATTGTTTCGTCGGGAAACCGCTTCCGGTCGTCTGGGATATGCACCATACCTTTCTGGCCGGTGAAACCTTTGCCGAAAGCTACAAACTTCTGGGACAGGTCATCGACGTGCACGTCAAGGACGGTGTCGGGCACACCGGAACGCTGCCGGGCGAGGGGACGGTTCCGGTTCCGGAATTCCTCGACTTCCTGACGACCATCGACTATACCGGTCCGGTGACGCTCGAATATGAAAAGATGTGGCAGCCTGACCTGCCGGAAATCCGTGTCGCGCTCGAAGCTCTGACGGAAGCCTGGCGCGGTGTGCCGCAGGCCAGGTAAGGAGCGAAGCGCACCAGCGCGGAGCGACGGGTCCAGGGCCGCGCCCTGACGCAGAGTTAAGTTTGGAAAAATGGCAAAATGGAGGCTTGGGCAAGCAATTTCGCTGTTCATTTGCTCGTGCGAGGCCGTCTGCAAGCCTTTGAAACAAGACAATCGCTCTGGAAAACCCCATGTCATCCGCAAGTCGCTTGAAGAGAAAACTTCTATCCAAGGTCTTTTCAAGGAACGACACTTTTGTCGGTGTCGTCTTTGGAAAAGGTTTCGCTTCTCAACCCCTGCTTCCAAAAGGCTCCGGAATCTTCCCGCTTTTCTGCGGAAAAATTCCCTCGCATCCGTGCTTTGTGCGGTACGTGGCAGTCCGATACCGCGTCGGGCCGCCCGCGGCACGCGGAGTTATGGAGTATCGATGCAACGAATGCTCCCCCACCTGCACTGCCGCATGAAATCAGTCGTTGTGGGCGCAACACGCATGGTGGACTGGGTTGGTCGGGTGGACGGCGCGGACGCGACATCGGGCTTGTCCATATCGTCCATATCGTCCCTTCCTTGACGGTCGCCCCGCGCAACTCCACGCCACGCGCGCGGCCCCGCTTCAGGGGCTTGTCCCCCGCCGATATTGCGCCTTTCATGATATGAAAAAAGCATTTTTTTTCAAAAACTACTTGCCTTTTGTACGGAATTGTTATATAATTAATTCAGAGGATATTGACCGCGTCAGATGTCGTGCTCGAATTGAACCGGAAATGCTGTGGTTTTGAAGAGGTTCTCTTACTTTGTTTCAGGAGAAAACGGGATATCTTCAAGGGATGTTCAGGCATCCGCCGCTTTGACCGGGCCAGTGGAAAGAATTGGAAAACTGTACTGAAAAAACCCGCATAATGACGGTTATGTGAAACAGTCAGGAAAACGTCGATCTTATATTCAGACAGTCAAGCAGAAGGCAGGAGGAGCGAATATGCAAAGCAACCTGAAGAAAACCCGCGCAATCGATTCCGCACGCCGCAATTTCACGCTGATCGAGCTTCTGGTGGTAATTGCAATCATCGCCATCCTTGCGGGCATGTTGCTTCCGGCCCTGAATCTGGCGCGGGAAAAAGCCAAGGCCACCAGCTGCATCAACAATCTCAAGCAGTGGAACCTCGGGATACAAAGCTACTATTTTTCTTTTGACGATTATTGCATGCCCTACGGCGGCATGAATTCGATCGACGGCTCCGGCGGCACCGACAAATACGACTGGAACAACGCCGGATCGTGGCTGGTCAGTCAGATTGATCCCGGTGTTTCCGCCACCTGGACCCCCAAACGCGACCGCTGGAACTACGGCCCCGGCATGAGCGTCTGCCCCTCGATCCGGATCGAAGACAAACAGCAGGGAACCTGGGGAGCCAACAATCCCCTCGGCCGGAACAGCTACGGCGCCAGCTACGGGCCGACCTGGAGCCAGAAGCCCAGCACCTGCGCGAGCTCGTCGCGGACCGCGGGG
>JAVBUI010000141.1:0-3047 GCA_031555495.1 Victivallaceae bacterium
TTCTGGTATCCGCGCACCTTGCTCGGAATCGAGGAGCATCTTTTCAGCTTTTACGACAAGCCGGAACTGTTGCACCGGCTGAACCGCGACCAGGCGGACTATCAGCTTCGCGTCCTCGAGAAACTCCTCAAACGCCACCGCCCGGAGTTCATGACCTTCGCTGAAGACCTCAGCTACAACCACGGCCCGATGCTTTCGCGCGAGCTCTTCGACGAATTTCTGCTGCCTTATTACCGGAAGGTGGTACCGCTCCTCTCCGATCACGGCGTCAAGGTGCTGGTCGACTCCGACGGCGACGTCACCGAGTGCCTCGAGTGGTTCCGGGACGCCGGGATCGAGGGCATCCTCCCCCTGGAACGCCGGGCGGGCGTGGACCTCAATGAACTCCGGGAACGCTATCCCGACATGATCCTCATGGGCGGTTACGACAAAACTGTGATGCACCTCGGCCGAGAAGCCGTGCAAGCCGAATTCGAGCGGATTTGGCCCGCGGTGCGCCGGGGCGGCGTCCTGTCGAGCTGCGACCATCAGACCCCGCCGGAGGTCTCGCTGCCCGACTACCGGGTCTACCTCGAACTCTTCCAAGACTTCGCCGCGCGGGTGTAGGACAGCTTCAAAAAAAAGACAAAAAAGACAAAAAGGACAGCTGAGTCTTGAACTTAACGCTGTCCTTTCTGTCTTTTGCGTCCTTTTTCGTCCCCAAACTTCAGAGTGCGCCCTAAAAATGCTTTTTTTATATCGGTTTATATTTGCAGATCAGTTAAGTTTACTATATAATAGTCTCGTACATCGAATTACAAACTCATTAATCAGGGGTATTTTATGAAAAGACATGTTCTCTCCGGCCTTCTGCTGGCGACGGCGCTGGCGTTGCCGGCGGCGGAACTTCCGTCCTTCGGGCAGGCCGATCTGCTTCCGGGCAAAGGGATTAAAATCGCGGGAGAGGCCGGTGTCATCTCCGCCGCCAACCTCGCTCCTTCCCGGTTTTGCACCGCGTCGTTCAAAACCGATCTCGCCTGGAACCCGGAACTCGCACTCCGGTTTGAATACCGTACCGCCGCTTCCGACGGCGGCGCGCCGCCGGACCTGGTCGCGGTCAATTTCATACTTGCCGATAAACGCATGACCTACCATCGTTTCGACGCAAGCGCCGAATGGCGCGAGGCGGTCATTCCGCTATCTTCGCTCAAGGCGCTCAGAAGCGACAACCCCCTGACCGTCAACGATCGCATCGAGCGAATCAGCATCTACAGCCGCATCGCCGACTCCCGTGAGCCCGCTAAAATGGCGCTCGAACTCCGCAACGTCAGATTCGTTGAGACCGCCGCCGTCAAAACGCCACAAGCCACCCCAGCCCCGGGAGAGACGCTCCCGGCAGCACTCGGCGCCGACCGTTTGCAGCGGCAGAAAACCGCGACCGCGACCGCCCTCCCCGGCGGGGTGATCGCCGCCGTCAACGACGGCCCGAACCGTTTCTGCACGATTTCGTTCAAGCTCGACAATCTCCAATACCGGCCCGATCTGCTGCTGTCGTTCGAATACCGCAACATCGCGGCCGAGGACGGCGCCAAGCCGAACCTGACCTCGGTCAATTTCTTCGACAATGCCGGACGCTCGACCTACAACAACTTCCCGGTAAGCACTGAATGGAGCAAGGCTTCCCTCAAATTCTCCGCCCTCAAGCCGATCCAGCCGGGAGCGTATGGCGATAAAGATACCTTCCGCGCGGTCAATATCTACAGCCGCATCGCCGACGGCAACCCCGCCGCAAAGCTGGGGCTTGAGGTGAGAAATTGCGTCATCGCGGTCAATCCCGATTACGATCCCCTGGAAGGCGTCCGCGTCTCCTACAGCAGCCGTCCGCTCTTCGACTGGTCGAAGGTTCCCGGGGCCGCCTCCTATCGAATCGAATACGGTCCTGATCCCGGTTTCGCCAAGGACAAAACCAAAACCGCCGAAGCCAAGTGGAATTTTTTCAGCCCCGCCGAAACGCTCGCGCCCGGCGTAATCTATTACCGGGTAACCGCGCTGCCGTCGGGCAAGGAGCACCGCCGCGACCAGCTGCTGATTCCGGCCCGTTCCCACGACTGGGCGATACCGGAATACAATTTCGCAAAAATCGCCGCGACATCCCACCCCCGGCTGTTGCCGCTGGCGCTGCTCGACAAGGGCGGCGACCTGGCGGCTTTGACGCTCGAGGCCGAAAAACAGCTCGATTTCAAAGTCCCGCCGAATCCCGAACCCTACAAGGAAGGCGCCGACCCCAACGTCCGCGCCTGGATCGAGTGGTACGGCAAAATCGCCAACGGCGTCATCTCCGCCACCGGCTACAAATTGCAGATTATGGGCCAAGCCGCGATGATCACGGGCCGCGACGACTTCAGGCAGAAAGCGCGTGAGTCAGCGCTCGCGGTCAGCCGTACCTGGGACCCCGAAAGCGGCAGCAACATGAAACTCTGCGACCTTCAGGCGGCGCACTTGCTGCGCGGCCTCGGCTACTGCCTCGACGCCGCCTGGGACGTGATGACACCGGGCGAACGCGACGAAGTCGCCAAAGCGATCTACATTCGCGGCAAGCAGTTCCACGAAGCCAGCAATCCATTCCGCGGCAACGAAGCGCAGAACCACCCCTGGGACCGCGCCCAGGCGCTCGCCTTCGCCGCGATCGCAATCGCCGAAAACCCGGAGAGCGCCGAATGGTTCGACTTCGCCGCCAAGCTCTACGCCTACCGCTTCCTCCCCTCGCTCGGCTTCGACGGCGAAAACAATGAAGGGCTCGCCTACTGGAGCTACGGCTTCGGCCTCGCGGTCCGCTTCATCGATCTGGCGAATACCGTGGCCGGAAGCAACTTCTACACACATCCCTACGTGATGCGCACGTCCCGTTTCCCGCTTTATTGCGCGCCGCAGGCGGGGTTCCAGATCTCCTTCGCCGACAACGGCCGCCCCAATCACGGGAGCATGGGCCCGGTCAACCGCCCGTTCACCCGCAAGCTCGCCGCCGCCACCGGCGACGCCGAAGCGCTCTACTACGCCGGGTCCCCCGA
>JAVBUI010000355.1:0-3772 GCA_031555495.1 Victivallaceae bacterium
GTCGTTGCTCCGGTACGGGGTGAGCCGGAAATAATACTGGTCGCCGCGCGTCCGGATGCAGTCGGCCACCGTTTTGCGCTCTTCCGGCGTCATGATTCCGTAAGCGGCGTCGTAACAGAATACCAGTCCGCGCAGCAGCGAAGCGGTTTGCAGATCGCAGTTCTTGATATTGCTCCCGCCTTCGGGGTCCCACTTGGTTGCGACGGCCAGCGCCAGATCCCGGGCTTTTTCGACCAGGTCCGGGCGGTTGCTCCGAATCGCGCCGACGGCGACGTTCCGCAGCTTGAAACCGGTGGAGGCGATCACACGGTCGGCAACCTGCCCGTACCACTCGATCCAGGCGCGAAACCGTGGATCGGCTCCCTCCTTATATGGTTCCGGATTCGGCGGAACCTCAAAAGTGAGGAGATTGGCGGCGAGGCGCTCCGCCTCCTTCGCGTCCGGCTGCATAAAGGCGGCCAGCTCCCGGAACCTCGGGCGCGGCCTGGCGGCGAATGCCGCGAAATCATATCCCGGCAGCCGCCACTCGATACGCCGTTCCGGCACGGTCAGGCGGTCGGCACGCACGACCTTGCCGGACGGCAGGGCCGTCACCCGGTAATCGTACACGCCTGGCGCGAGCGCCTTCGGCGGCACGGCGTAGTGGTTGGTTGTTTCAAGCGATTGCCCTCCGATTTCAAGCCGGTATTTTTCCGCGTTACCTGACTGCCAATCGATCAGCGGATAAGCCGAATAGGAGATGCGGCCTCCGTCGAAATCGATTTTGAGGTTCCGCAATTCGAGGTTGGCGAGTCCCGGCTTTTGATCGTTGCCGATCCGGGAATAAATGGTGACGCGGGTCAGGATTTCACCGTCTTCCGGCAGGCCTTTTTTGATGAATTTGAGTTTGTTGAACGGAATTTCGGCGGTCTGCCACTCCCGCGAGATTTTGAAGGTATTGAAAGTATTTTCGCCCGCCTTGTCGAAGAAATTGACCGCGAGATACGCCTCAGTGACGCCGTCCGCCGGCGGGTTGCGGTATTCGAAGGTCAATACAAGGTCTTTGCGGAACGCAAGGTTCAGAGAGAAAGCGAGCGTGGCAAACCGGCTGGGCTTCCCGGGCGTCAGGGTCCAGACGCCGTCGGTAAACCGGGCGTTCGCCGGACAGGGGAGCTTGGCAAAATCCACCGGCGCGGTCATGGATTCCATCGCGCCTCCGGCCAGGACGGCAGTCAGGCAGCAGAGCATCAACAGTGTTTTCTTCATTTTGATATTCCCTTCACATTGTGGGAACGATGTAATAGTTCAAGCCGGTCATGCCCCAGATTGTGTCGGCCAGGTTGATCTTCGGCATGGGAGCGCAATGCCCGTCGATGAAAAGCGCGTTGGCGTCCTTTCCGTTGGAGTGGCGGTTCCAGGAGACGTGGCCGCCGGTGGCTTTCGCCCAGCCTGATCCGGAGAACCATTCAACCCCGTAGTAACCGTCGATCATATAAATTTTGTGTGCGGAACCCCGGATCTGGGATATTTTGACCGCGGGTTTATCAGGGACCGGATAACGCGACGCAACCATGTAGCCGACCTGATAAGGGACCGTGTAGCCGCCCATGTCATAGAAAGTATCATGAAGATCCGGGTCGTATTTGCCATAAGTCGACGCATACACCCAATCGGCTCCGATCTCACTCCTTGCCGAAGGACATAGCGGCGCCGCGGCGCCGACCTTGCCGTCGGAGGGACGGGTCCGGGTCAGGATGCTTCGCGCATACGGCTGCGCCAATGCGGTCCATTTGGCGATCCACTGCGCCGGGAGGAGATGCCCGTTGTAATCGCCTTCATAGAGGGCGAGCACGGTTCCCATCTGCTTTTCGATATTCTGGCAGCTGGCCCGTTTGGCGCTTTCGCGCGCCCGGTTCAGCGCCGGCAGCAGCATACTGGCGAGGATGGCGATGATCGCGATCACCACCAGAAGTTCGATGAGAGTGAAAGACGGCTTTTTCATAGCAGAACCCTCCTTGTGTTGCCATGTCTTTTATGGATTCGCGACTATGGAGATTGGACGTATTTCGGCTTGTTTCCCAACTAATATAATTCGCTCCTTCCGGTATTACCCGGCCGGGATACGGCAAAATAACTGAAAGAAATGTAAAAAACATAACAAATCAGGCAAAGTGCCGGACATGATCGGCGACGGAAACGCAAATCATATGGGGCGAAAATCAGCGGCTGAACCAACGTTGCATCACTTTTTCGGCGGGTTTGCCCTGAATGGTGAAGCCTTTGTCGCCCGCCGGATCGGTATGGTACTGCGGACGAATCTGAGTCTCGTCCCATTTCCACCAGTACATTCCCAGCCATTCGGGCATGTCGGAAAAGGTCTGGAACACTGCCTCCATGTAGTTGGCTTGTTCCTGAGCGTCGTAATAGGTTTCCGCCAGGAAGTTGAAGGGCTGGGCGATACAGCCGTGGGCGGAACGCACGCCGATTTCGGTAAAGGCGATCGGCTTGTTGCCGAAGCGCTCCGCAATCGAGCGGATCCGCGCTTTGCGCGGTTGCAGATATTCGACCATTTGCCCGAGCGAATAATCCGGCGCCGACGCAAATTTTGAAGTGTCGCCGTCGAAAGGGCAAGCCGGGGGATAGTAGCTGTAGCTGAGGAAATCGAGACTTTCAAACCAGTCAAGCGGATATTTTTTGCGGGAATCGGACGTGAATTCATAGGTGATCGGGCCGGAATAAATTCCGCGGACTTCTTCAATTATCGCGCGCCAGTCATCGGAACGCCCCTCGGTGCCGTAATATTCCGCGCCGATGATCAGGCCTTCGATGGCATTCTTTTCGGCGAATTCGGCGAAATACTTTGCGCTTTCGGTAAAGGAGGCGAACCACTCTTTCCAGTAATCGATTTTCACCCCCTGGATCTGCAGACTCTCGGGGAAGTTCACGAGCCCCATCCAGGCGCCGTCCAGGGGAGTCAAACAGGGTTTGAGCAGAATATGGATGCCGTTGTCGTGCATGATCTTCGCCATCTCGGTCAATTCCTGTTCGCCGGAAGAATACTGAAAATCCAGGAACACCTTGCGCGAAGCGTAACTTTCCTGACAAAGATTGGCGTTGAGCGTGCTCCAATTGACGCCGGCCTTGGCCATCAGCGCCGGTTGCGCCTTGCTCTCGGGGCGGCTATAATACCCCCTCTTCGCCATAAAGCCGAAATTCGTGCCGCAATGCAACGTATTAAAGAGCGGATGCTCCATGAACCGTTCCGGGATGTTCATCTTTGTTTTGTTCAGCATACACTCTTCCTTCCTTCCTTCATTTTGGCTTCTCTGTTACCGGCAACTGCCTTTATCGCAAAACGCCATTGGAAATTCATAAACCTTCCGGTCAAGATGCTTGCCGGATATTCTGAGATCGGACAAGAGTTCGATCGTCTTTTCGCAAACCGCCTCGAACGGTTGAACCATCGAGCTCATCAGCGGATTGATGAAATGATTCGCGTCGAAGCCGATCAGAGAAATATCCTCCGGAATCCGCAAGCCGGCCTCCATCACCCCCTGCCACGCGCCGCAGGAAAACGAAAGACCGGGGCAGAAAATCGCGGTCGGCCGGTCCGGCAAAGCGCAAAGCGACCGCGCCGCGTCACGCGCTTCCAAAAACCATCGATCCTCTGACAGCCCGCCGATCCGGCACCAGGACTCATCGAGCCCGAGAGCACGGCAAGCAGTGTGAAATTCCCGGTTGTGCCGTTCCAGACGCATAGTATGAGCCGACCGGCAGCTGATGAAGCCGATCC
>JAVBUI010000037.1:0-6821 GCA_031555495.1 Victivallaceae bacterium
CCCCGCCGACGTCGATGAGATGGCGCAGGTGATCGAGCGTTGCCTGACCGACGGGACGTTGCGCGCGGAGCTTCGCGCCAGGGGACTGCGGCGGGCGGCCGATTTCAGCTGGAAGAAACACGCCGAAGTGCTGGCGGGACCGCTCAAGGATGAAGCGGAGGTTTTCGGCGTCACCTTTTCGACCCGGACGATGGTGCAGGCGCTGGAGTGGATCGCGGAGAGCGTCCGGCGGAACGAGCGGCGTTTCGCCGCCTTCGTCAATGCCGACTGTCTCAATCAGGCGTATGTCAAACCCGAATACCGTGCCGTGCTTGAACAGGCCGACATGGTCTGGCCTGACGGCGTCGGGGTCGAAATCGCCGCCCGTTATTTCAATACGCCGGTGCGCGAAAATGTCAACGGGACCGATATGCTGCCGCATCTCTGCGACGCGGGCTACCGGATTTATTTTCTGGGAGCGGCTCCCGGCGTGGCGGAAAAAGCGACCGCGAACCTTCTGGAGCAGCACCCGAAGCTTCAGGTTGCGGGCATCCACGACGGCTTCTGGCGCGAGGAGGATGAAGCGCAATTGATCGGATCGATCAACGCGGCCCGGTCCGAAATCCTGCTGGTCGCGCTCGGCTGTCCGAAGCAGGAGCAGTGGATCGCCGCCAACCGCGACAAACTGGAATGTAACGTCGCGCTCGGTGTCGGCGGCCTCTTCGACTTCGCTTCGGGGCGGATTCCGCGTGCGCCGCGCTGGATGCGGCGCTTGAAGATTGAGTGGACCTACCGGCTCTACAACGAGCCCAGGCGCCTTTTTCGCCGGTACGTGCTGGGCAATCCGCTGTTTATGTTCCGGGTGGTCTTCGGCCGGAGGTGGGAACGTTGAGTACAGTACAGCGAAGCGTTAGGTCCAGGGCAAGTGCCCTGGCGCAGATTCCAAAGGGCGCGGAGCCCTTTGGTGGAGTGTGAGGTGAAACCTCGCCGGCTTCGTCCGGGCGAAGCCCAGCTCAAGAGAGCGGAACGAAGTTCCGTCCTGAGCCCGGCCCGAGTGACGCGGGCGCAAAGCGCCTGCGGAGCGACGCCATCCTTTGACGCATTGATAGGGGGAGGGATAAAATGGAAATCGGCATCGACCGGGTGTTGTGGGGCTTGGGCCTGAGCTTGTTCGCCGGGCTGGCAACCGGGATCGGAAGCTGCCTCGCGTTTTTTTCGAACCGTTCGGACACCCGTTTCCTGTCTTGTTCGCTCGGTTTTTCGGGCGGGGTGATGATCTATATCTCGCTGGTTGAGCTGATGGGGCAGGCCAACCACAAACTGACCGGGCTCTACGGGCATAAAACCGGTTCGCTGTACGCCATCGCCGCTTTTTTCGGCGGAATCGCGCTGGCGATGCTGATCGACCGTCTGGTCCCGGCGGATGAAAACCCCCACGAGGTCCAGCGGGTCGAGGAGATGACCGCTCCCCGGCACCCGCACAAGATGGTCCGGAGCGGCATTCTCTTCGCCCTCGCGATCGGCATCCACAACTTTCCCGAAGGCATGGCGACCTTCTGCGCCGCGCTGGCGGAGCCGGTGACCGGGATTTCAATCGCGATCGCGGTGGCGATCCACAACATCCCGGAGGGGATCACGGTTTCGGTGCCGATTTACTACGCCACCGGCAGCCGCCGCAAAGCCTTTTTCTGGTCGTTCCTCTCCGGCCTCGCCGAACCCGCCGGAGCGCTGGTGGCGTGGCTGATTCTGATGCCCTACCTCACTCCGGCGCTGCTGGCACTTACCTTCGCGGCGGTTGCAGGGATCATGGTTTTCATCTCGTTCGACGAACTGATTCCGCTGGCGGAGGAGTACGGAAAACACCACCTCGTCATCTACGGATTGATCGCCGGGATGCTGGTGATGGCCCTGACGCTGGTTTTCGCCTGAAAGTCCGGAATTAATTCCTGCGCGTTGCGGTATAGGATATTGCGGATATCTTCTTCGCCGATTCTTGCCCCGAGCACTCCTCCCAAAGCCTGGTATTCATCGAACCACGGGAGGTCGGTGCCGAAGAGAAGCGTGCGGCTTCCCGCTTTGGCGACCAGATACTCGACCGCTCCGGCGGTACCGGGGATGCTGGTCAATTCCAGATAGACCCGGCCGGGGAAATCATTGACGAGTTTGACCGCGCTTTCCCAGTCGGGATTGAAGGCGTGAGCGCAAATCGCCTGGAGCCCCCCGTAACGCTCGACCACGCGCCGCATCGGTTCCGGCCCGTTGAAGGGGCAGTTGCTCCAGGTGTGAAACAGCACCGGGAGCCGGTGTCGGTCGGCATATTCGAGGACGGGCGCGTAACTCGGATGGTCGACCGGGAGCCGGTGATACCCTGCGAGCAGCTTGAAGCCGACCGCGAAAGGGCGCCAGTGTTCAAACGCGGCAATGTCGCGTCCGATTGCCTCCGGGTAATGGGGGTTGATCGCGACATACATCCTGAGCCGTTCCGGGAAACGGCGGACGATTTGGTAAGCCTCTTCATTGCCGAACGCGGGATCGAAGAGGGCGTGATGGTGGGAAAAAATCAGTTTCCCGTTGACCCGTTCGAGGTGACGTACCATCGCCTCGGGGGAGGCGAGCGGGAAATAGATGCCGTTGTGGGAGCCCATGTGGCCATGGACATCGAAAACCGGACAGTCGTCGACTTTCCCGTTTTCATAGAAGGCGCGGGCGAGGGGGGAGAAATTGAAATTTTTCACCATTTCACCTCGCTGAGCAGGCGTTCAAGGTTTTCACCGGCGATTGCGTGTTTGGCGGATTCGGAAATTTCGGCATGGCGGAGCATCAGCATCGACTGGCCGTGGTTATAGGCGGGATAAGCGCTGCCGAAGAGAATTTTGCGATGCCCCGCGTACTTGACCAGTTCGGCGAGGCCGCCCGCGTTCCAGTATTCGCCGAGCGCGAAATAGACGTTCCCGAAGCCGGAGAGCAGCGGGCGGATTTGACGGTCGCACCCCCAGACCCAGTAATCGGTGACGATGAAAATATTCCCGGGGAAAGTTTCAACGAGCTCGTAAATTTTGTCCCACGATCCGAATTCGGAGACTCCGGCGAAGAGCGGCACCCGGGCGCGGGCGAGTTCGGCAAATTGCCGCCCGACCGCGGCGGGGCGGCAGACCCAGCGGTGAATGGCGGGAAACAGCCGGAGCGCCCGGATGTTGTGTTTCTCCATCGCTTCCGCAAGCTTCAGTCCCGATGGGAATTCGCCGCAGCAGTCGGGAAGGAAACTCCAGACGCCCGCCAACCGGCCCGATGAGTCGCCGTCGAGTTCGCCGGCCAGCCATTGATTGGCTCTTTCGGCTCCCGCGCAAGGGGCGTTGACCGCCCCGGCGAGGGCGCGTTTGACGCCGGAGCGGTCCATTTCCGCGAGCAAATCGGTGGCCGAGGGGGCGATTTCGAGCGCTCCATTCATCGGCATTCCAAAGGCGCAATTGGCGTCAAAGAAGTTATAATCGCTCATTTTGCAGTTAACTTCCGGTAATATTTTTCGAGTTCGCCGAGGCGCATATTCCATGGCGGAGTAACATTACACGCGCGCTGTAGAATTTCAAGCGTCCGGGGCGCGCCTTCCGCATCATAGCGCTGCTTCATCCCGAGCGGAGTCAGCAGGGGATTGACGTCGTCGCGGTAAGCTTTCCGGTAGACCAAGGGCTCCCAGTTGGTATAGACGTGCCGTCCCGACTCGATGAAGCGCCAGACCTGATGGCGTTTGGCGAACTCTTCGGCTTCGGCGATGGTGTCGAAGAGGATCGCCAGCGTGACCGCGCTTCCGGGATCATTGTGGGTGGCAAGTTTGAGGCCGCCAGCTTCAAGAATGTCGGCGGCGAGGCGGCGGCGCTCGCGCCACTTGGCCATGCCGGGATCGAGACGTTTGAGCTGTTCGTAAAGCACTGCGCCCTCGATTTCGCTGGCCCGGTAGTTCTGGCCGGCGAAGTGGGGGATTTTGACCTTGGTGTCGTAGGATTGAACGAAGGTTCCGGCGTCGTGGTAGAGCCGTGCGCGGTCGAAGAGCTCCGGATTGTCGGTCAGGATCGCGCCGCCTTCGCCGCAGGAGATATTTTTGTAATTGTTGAAGCTGAAGGCGTTGATCGCGCCGAAGGAGCCGAGGCGCTTTCCTTTGTACATCCCGCCGACCGCCTGGCAGGCATCTTCGACGACTGGAATTTTGTGTTTATTGGCGATCTTCATGATTTTGTCCATATCGCAGGGGAAATTGTACATGTGGATCGGCATGATCGCCTTGGTGTGCTTGCTGATTTTGCGCTCGAGGTCGGCGGGACACATGGTCAAGGTCTCGTCCACTTCGACCAGCACCGGAACCGCCCCCAGCAGCATCGGTGCGAGCGGAGTCGAAATCCAGGTATAGGCGCTGACCGCAACCTCGTCGCCGGGGCCGACGCCGAGGGCTACAAGGGCGCTCAGCAAGGCGCTGGTTCCGCTGTTGACGGTCAAGGCGTGATTGACTCCGATTTTGGCGGCCAGATTCCGCTCGAAACGGGCGAGGTACCCCTTGGTGCCGCCCTGGAAACGGGTCAGGCGGTTGGCCATGATGGTCTTCTCGATCGCACGCAATTCAGGTTTTCCAATGCCGAACATAATTTACCTCCATTGGGGTTGGTTCGCAGATAGTATACTCTCCCGGAGTGCTTTCCGCCATTGCCGGAAATTGCGGAAAGTTGATCTAAATTGCTTTTTTGATTGCTTTTTTGAAAAACAGCACTATCATAAAGTATTAAAATTGCTATCTTGGAGAGAAATGAAGGATATTTTTGCAACGATACTTTCCGGCCCCTGGCGGATCGCTTCGAAGCTGTTTGCACCCGAACTCGCCGAAGTCGACGACCCCGCCCGGCTGGCGTGGAGCCGCCTTCATGCGGAGAGCCACCCGGCGATAGAAATGATGCTGGCGCTCGAGGGCAGTGTCCCCTACGGTTTCGAAGACCGGCTTTATCGGGTTGAGGCGGGGGACTGGATGGTTTTTCTCCAAGGCGACCGCCATGACGCGGGGTACGGCGGCGGCCCGGGAGAAGACTTCTGTCACGGTTGGTTTCACTTGTCGGCGCAACTCCTGTCGCTTCACATCGTCCGCAGAGCCGAAGGAAAACTCAATTCAGTCGGACGACTCGTAATTTGCCGGGACGCTTCTTTTGTCCGCTGGGCCTACGCCGAACTCTGCCGCTTGCGGGAGGTGGAGCCGGAGCTCAAACGCGTGTATCTGACCGGTGTTCTGAGTTGTCTCGGCAGTCGGATGTTCGAGGAACTCGCCGCACCGCCTGCCGGAGATGACGCCGCCGCAGGCCGGGTCCGGGTGATCCGGCTGATCGAGCATCAGGTCGCGATCCGTCACGGCGTCAGCGTCCAGGTCGAAAAATTCGCCCGGATGGCCGGTTACAGCGAATTTCACTTCCTCCGGCTCTTCAAGTCGGTCACCGGGCGCACCTTCAAAGAGTACGCCGAAGAGTGCCGCGAGAGCCGCTTCCGGGAGCTGACCCGGAAGAATTTGAATCAGAAAGAACTTGCCGCCGAACTCGGCTTCTCCTCCGCTTCGGCCTTTTGTCATTGGCGAAAACGCAAAGAGTAAATACGGCTGCTTTTTTCGTTGAAAAATCATTCGGCGGCTTTCATAAAGTGAGTTTAGGGTGTACATTAACGCCAAGACTTATTATCTTTTCAGAAAGGCGAAAATTTCCATGATTCACCGTATTGAAATCTCTCCGCTCGGCAAGTGGCGCGACGCCCGGGCCGAAGGCGTCAGAAAGCAGATCGAGAACTTCCTCGGACACGAAATCGGCGAAGTGCGTACCCGCGACGTCTATACCGTCAAAGGCAGCCTTTCCAAGGCCGAAGCGGTCAAGGCCGCCTCGCTGCTGGTCAATCCGGTGCTGCAGTCCTACCGCGTCGGCGAGACCGTGAGCGACAACTTCGCCGCGTTTCCGGAGTGCAAGTTTCTCGTCGCGATCGGGTTCCGCCCCGGCGTCACCGACAACGTCGGGCGCTCGGCCAAATCGGCGGTCGGAGACATCGTCGGACGCGCGCTCGGCGAAGACGAAGCGGTGTTCAGCTCGGTCGAATACCTTTTTTACGGCGACATCACCCGCGACGAAGCGGCGCTGGCGGGACGCAAACTCCTCGGCAATGAATTGATCCAGACCGTCAAGATTCTCGCGGGCAACGAAGCGATTCCCGAGAACCTCCCCGTCGTCACCGGCGCCGGCGGCGGCAAGGTCCGCACCTACGACCTCGAAGTCTCCGACAACGACCTTCTTGAAATCAGCCGCAAGGGAACGCTGGCGCTGACCCTCGACGAGATGAAGGTCATCCAGAATTATTTCCGCGCCGCCGCCGGGCGCGAAAAGGCCGGTCTCTCAGCCTCGCCGACCGACGTCGAGCTCGAAGTCCTCGCCCAGACCTGGAGCGAACACTGCAAGCATAAGATTTTCGACGCGATCATCAACTACGAAAACCTCGACGACGGCACCAGACAGGAGATCGTCTCCTGCTACAAGAGCTTCATCAAGAAGAGCACCCACGAAATCGGCGAAGAGGTCGATTTCCTGGTTTCGGTCTTCCACGACAACGCCGGGGTCATCACCTTCAACGACAAGGTCGACCTCGTCTACAAGGTTGAAACCCACAACAGCCCCTCCGCGCTCGACCCCTACGGCGGCGCAATGACCGGGATCGTCGGCGTCAACCGCGACCCGCTCGGCACCGGGCAGGGGGCGGATCTGCTGATCAACGTCTGGGGCTATTGCCTCGGTTCGCCCTTTGCCGCCGATTCGGACGTTCCGGAAGGGTTGCTTCAT
>JAVBUI010000155.1:0-3484 GCA_031555495.1 Victivallaceae bacterium
CGCGACGGCGTCCTGATTGCTGAAATCGCCTCCCCGTATGGCGAAAACGATCTTGCCGATCTCAAGTTCGTCCAATCGGCCGACGTGATGTTCATCGCTTCGCCGGATCATCCGGTGCAGGAATTGAAACGGATCGCGGCGGCGGAGTTTACCGTCAGCGAACTGGAAATGGCTTATCCCCCGGTGCTCGATCCCAATCTTGACGACGATGCCTGGATCACCCCTTCGGCGCGGGAGGGGGAAATTACCCTGGCCGCAACCGAAGATGTTTTTGAGGCCGGAAACGTCGGCGGGTACTTCCAGCTCATCCATACCCGGCGCGAAAACGATATTTCCAAGGATTTCACCTCAAATACTTCGAGCGCTTCGATCGAAGTTTACGGCTACTGGTCGCTCACCACCCATGGAACGTGGACGGGAACGTTGAAAATCCAACGTTCTTTCGACAATGGCGTGACCTGGGCCGATTATCGCACCTACTCCAGCAGCGCCGACAACAATGTATCGACTTCGGGCGAAGAGGAAGCCGAAGACGCGCTCTACCGGCTGACGATGGAGGGATACGCCGCAAGTTCGAGCGGGACCTTGAAGCTCTGCCGGGCGAAGTTTTCCAATCCCGATTTCGTCACCCATGGCGTGGTCAAGATCACCGCCGTTACCGACGCCCGGAACGCCGCCGGGACGGTGGTTAAAAAGCTCGGCGATGTGGCGGAAACAAAGGAGTGGAACGAAGGGGCATGGAGCGATCGGCGCGGTTTTCCCTGTACCATCGCATTTTTTGAAGAACGTCTGATGTTCGGCGGAACCCGTCACGCGCCGAACCGGATTTGGGGAAGCCGAACCAACGACTGGAACAATTTCAAGCTCGGCGAAGACGGCGACAACGGCCTTGATTTCACGCTGGCTTCGGACACCGTCAACGCGATCCGCTGGATGTGCCAGCATGACGCTCTGGTGATCGGAACCATCGATTCGGAATGGACGATTTCCGCGTCTTCGAGCGAAGAGGCGCTGACCTCGGCCAACGTCCGCGCCCGGCCGCGCAGCGTCTACGGCTCCAGTCCGTTGGCGGCGCAGAAGGCGGGCGACGTGATTCTGTTCGTCCAGCGGCAGGGGCGCAAAGTCCGCGAATTCATTTTTTCATGGGAAAAAGATGGATACCTGGCCGAAGATTTGACCATCCTCGCCGACCATGTCACAAGCGGCAAAATCCGTGACTGCGTGTTGCAGCAGCAGCCCGACACCATCCTCTGGTGCGTCCTCGGCGACGGCACGATCGCGGCCTTGACCTATGAGCGGAGCCAGGAGGTTTGCGGCTGGCACCGGCATGTGACGGAAGGGGAGTTCCTTTCGATCGCGGTTCTGCCGGACGAGGACGCCGACGACCGGATGTTCGTCGCGGTGCGGCGCAATGGGGCGGTCTTGATCGAAGAATTCATGCCCCGGACCTTCGCGGCGATCGCCGACGCGGTGTTCATCGATTCGGCGAAGACCGTCACCGGCGACGAATTGACCGAAGTTGCCGGGCTCGACCACCTGGAGGGGCTGACGGTTCAGATTCTCGCCGATGGCGCGGAACAGACCGAAAAAACGGTCGTCAATGGCTCGGTCGAGCTCGATGAACCGGCAGCAAAAATTTCGGTCGGTCTGCCGTATCTCTCGTTGCTGTCGCCGATGCCGATCGAATTTGAAACGCAGAATGGTTTGAGTTTGCTCCGGCGCAAGACGATCGCCGAATTGCGCTGCCTCGTTTACGATTCGGTCGGCGGTGAAATCCGTGCCGGAGGCGGGGAGTGGCAGGAGTTCGTCAGCCGGGACGTCGCGGATGAGGTCAATGCGGCGATTGAGCCGAAGAGCGAGATTGTGATGATAACGCCCGCCGGAGGGTGGGAACATGCGACGACAATTGAAATCCGGCAGCGGTCGCCGCTGCCCTTGAATGTTTCGGTGATCGTCGCGGTCTGCGAGGTGTCGGAATGAATCATCAGGAATTGAACGTTCGACCGATCATCGTCGCCGATCTGCGACTGTTTTGCGACTGGTATTCCGCGCGGATCAGAATGCGGCTCCCGGAGGAATGGGCTCCACAAACGGGGTTGGCGGTATGCGACCAAGCCGGAACGGTGCTGGCGCTGGCGCTGCTGTACCTCGAAAAGAGTTCCCCCGTGGCGGTTTTCGGCTGGTGCGTCGCCGATCCCTCGCTTCCCCCGCTGCAAGCGGGTCGGGCGGTCAGAACGGCGCTCCGGGCGATGCCGGAGTACGCCAGGAGCAAGGGGGCGGTTCACCTGGTGGGTATTTTCGGCAGTCCCGGTCTCAACCGGGAGCTTGGCCGGATGGGATTTGTCGACGGGGACCGGATTCAGGAAAAATACAAGAGATTGTGAGGTGATTTATGGCGGAGGCTCTTGCGGTTGCGTCCGGGGTGGCGGGACTTGTCGGAACCGGGTTGAAGATCGGCGGGCAGGTGGAGGAATACCGGCAGCAGAAGGCGAATGCCGAGGCGCAGCGGAAACTTTACGAATACAACGCCAAACTGGAACGGCGGGAAGCCGATGCCGCGCTGGCGGCGGCGGATCAGGACGCGCAGCGCCAGCGCCTCGAAGACGCGCGGCTTCGTTCGGCGCAGGGGGCGGCCTTCGGCAAGTCCGGGGTTGCGCTCTCTTCCGGTTCGCCGCTGGCGCTGATGGGACAGACGGCGGCCTATCAGGAAATGAACGTGCAGGATATCCACCGCAAGGGGGCCGAGAAGTACGGCCGCCACATGGGGCAGTATCAATCTTTGATGTATCAGGGCAGGATCGCCGGGGCGAACCACATGAGCAAAACTTCGCTCGGAATGGGAATCGCCGGAACCCTGGTCGGAACACTGCCGGGCACGTTCGCCGCGCTGGGCGGGATGGGAGGTCAATAATGCCGAGAATACCTACTGCCGGGATCGCGAGGGTCGAGCACGAACGCAGCACCACGCCTCTGGCCGGGATTCCGTATGTCGATACCGGGGAAGGCAAAGCGCTGATCAACCTCGGCGATTCCTTCGGGAAGGCCGGTGATCAGTTTGCGGTCCTCGGCGAGGCGATGAAGCGCGCCGACGACGAAGACGCGATGGGGGAAATCGAGCTCTTGAACCGCCAAAGCGAACTTGCCTTGCAGGAACGGATGCGCGAAAATCCCAATGACTACGAGAAGTTTGAGCAATGGAACATCGATTCGGATAAAGAGCTGCAAGCGGCGGCCAAGCCGTATCTCGATAAACTTTCATCGAAGGGGCGGGTCCGGGCCGACCGGTATCTGCGCGGCAAGGGGATGGAGCGGGCGGACTTTACCGGCAAAATCGCCTTTCAGGCGAACGTCACCGCCAAGCGCGGCAACTACGACAACCGGATCAGACAGTACGCCAGAACCGGAGACGTCGGCGGCGCCGAAGCGGAACTGAAACGGGCGGTCGATTCCGGCGTGTTCCACTCCAACGAAACCGACGTTTACC
>JAVBUI010000127.1:0-4445 GCA_031555495.1 Victivallaceae bacterium
GGCGAGAATCGAACCGCAATAGGATTCATAGAGGTCGGCGCCCATCCCGGCGACGTCGCCGACGTTGTCGCCGACGGTGTCGGCGATGGTGGCGGGGTTGCGCGGGTCGTCTTCGGGGATACCGGCTTCGACTTTGCCGACCAGGTCGGCGCCGACGTAGACCGCCTTGGTGTAAATGCCGCAGCCTACGCGGGCAAAGATCGCCTGGGTGGAGGCACCCATGCCGAAGTTGATCATCGTGGTGGTGATGTGGGTGAATTTGGCGGTCGTCGAGCATCCCTCTTCAACGATGTTGAGACCGAGGAAATTGAGGCCGGCGCTCATGTTTTCAGGGGTATAGATGAGCTTGTCGAGGATCCAGTACCAGATGCAGATGTCGAGGAGGCCGAGACCAACCACCACCAGTCCCATCACCGCGCCGGAGCGGAAGGCGACCTGAAGACCGCGGTTGAGGCCTTCGCTCGCCCCCTGGGCGGTACGGCTCGAAGCGGCGGTCGCGGTGCGCATGCCGATGTAACCGCAGAGGCCGGAGAAGAAACCGCCGGTCAGGAAGGCGACCGGAACGAAGGGGTTCTGGATGCCGAAGTACGCCAGCACGGCGAAAACGATGAAAAGAGCGATGAATACGACCGACACGATCTTGTACTGGCGGAAGAGATAAGCCATCGCGCCTTCGCGGACGTAGCCTGCGATTTCGCGCATTTTGGGCGACCCCTCGTCGGCGGCCATCATTTTCTTGTAATAATTGAACGCAACCAGCAAAGCAAGGATCGATGCGAGGGGGGCTGCCCACCAGATCATCGGCTGACCGGCGAACATGTCCATCTGATTTTCCGCCTGGACGGCGGCGGCAGCGGCGTCCCCGGTACCCGCGACAGCGCCCAAGGCGCCGAAGAGTCCGGCAAGTGCGAGCAGCAAAGCTCTCTTCTTCATACTCTCATCCTTTTTAAAAATGGTTGAAAAATGGGGCTTGAAAAAAAATTCAAACATAATAACATAGTTTAAAAAAATACAATTGCAAGATTTTTTTTTGGCTGTACATTATAATATGTGCAAATGAGTTGATTTTATATGATATAATCCCAAAGCATGGAGATGCGAAAGTAAAAATGACGACAGAGAATCAGACTCCCCCCGCGGAAGCCGAAGACAGTCCGGTCCGCATGAATGAACTGTTCCAGCAGCGCCTGGCCAAAGTGGAAGAGCTGCAGGCCGCCGGCGTCAATCCCTTCGGCGAACGCTTCGACGGCGACAAGCGGATTTCCCAATTGCGCGCCGAATTCTGTCCCGAATGCACCGACAAGCAGCCCGCCGTCGCCGCCGGGCGGCTGATGGCGATGCGCCTCATGGGCAAATCCATTTTCGCCGACCTGCAGGACAGCACCGGCCGGATGCAGCTCTTCATCGGCAAAAACGACCTCGGCGAGGAGGCTTTCGCCTTCTTCAAACGCCTCGACATCGGCGACATCATCGGCGTCGAGGGCGAGCTCTTCATCACCAGGATGGGCGAGCTTACGATCCGGGTCAACAAGGCGACGCTGCTGTGCAAGTCGCTCCGCACCCTCCCCGAGAAATTCCACGGCATCAGCGACATCGAGCAGCGCTACCGCCAACGTTACCTCGATTTGATCATGAATCCGGCGAGCCGCGACGTTTTTCAGAAGCGGGTCCGGATCATCAGCGAAATCCGCAAATTCATGGAATCGCGCGGCTTCATGGAAGTTGAAACCCCGATGCTCCAGTCGCTTGCGGGCGGCGCGTCGGCGAACCCGTTCAAAACCTTCTACGAAGCGCTGAATTCGCCGATGTTCATGCGCATCGCGCCGGAATTGTTCCTCAAGCGCCTGCTGGTCGGCGGTTTCGAGCGCGTGTTCGAAATCAACCGCAACTTCCGCAACGAAGGCGTCGACCGCCGTCACAGCCCGGAATTCACGATGATGGAGCTCTACCAGGCTTACGGCGACTGCCGTTCAATGATGGAGCTCATCGAGGACATGATCACCACGGTCGCGATGAACGTGGTCGGCACGCTTCAGATCGACCACGGCAACGGCAAGGTGCTGAACCTCGAGAAGCCCTGGCGGCGCGTGACCTACCACGACCTCGTCCGCGAAAAGGGCGGCGCCGACTGGTTCGACGTCACGCCGGCCGAGCGCCTCAAGCGCGCCAGGGCTTTCGGCCTCGCGGTCGATGAAACCACCTCCGACCTTGAAGTTACCAACGAAGTCTACGAAAAGCTGATCGAGCACACCTTGATCCAGCCGACCTTCGTGATGCGGATGCCCGCGCAGCTGCTGCCTCTGGCCCGCACCTGCAAGGACGATCCCTCGGTGGTCGACGTCTTCGAACTCGAAATCAACGGCCAGGAGATCGCTCCGGCCTATTCCGAATTGAACGACCCGATCGAGCAGCGCCGCCGTTTCATGGAGCAGTTCGAGCGTGAAAAGCAACCCGGCGACAAAGTCTCCGACAAAGTCGACGAGGACTTCCTCGCCGCCCTCGAGCACGGCATGCCCCCCGCGGGCGGCATGGGCGTCGGGGTCGACCGGCTGATCATGCTCTTGACCGGCGCTGAATCGATCCGCGACGTGCTGCTGTTCCCGCACATGCGCCCCAAGAAGTAACGCCTCACGCTCCGCCGCGCCACCCGGCGCGGCGGAGTTTCACCCCGGGAAACGATCACGATGGCCGAAGAACAACAGAATCTCTTCAGCACGACGCTTCGCGGCGAAATCACCAGAATCATCTACGAAAACAACGAAGGCACCTACACCGTCCTCAGGCTTCTCACCGGAGAAGGCGAAAAAACGGTGGTGGGGCCGATTTTTCAGGTAGCCGCGGGGCAGCACCTTGAAGTAACCGGGCGCTGGGAAAAACACAATGACTTCGGTTCGCAGTTCCGCGCATTCAATTTCCGCCCGGTGCTCCCCTCCACTTCCGCCGGAATCGTCCGCTTTTTGAGCTCCGGCGCGATTCCGGGGGTCGGCGAAAAAACCGCCAAGGCGATTGTCGATTATTTCGGCGACGAAACGCTTGAAGTTCTCGAGAAATACCCGAAACGGCTCAAGGAAGTCCCCAAGATCAGCGACAAAAAAGCGGCGATGATTTCCGGGGCCTGGCAGGAGAGCGCCTCGCGCCGGGACACTTTTATTTATCTGCAGGGGCTCGCAATCACGCCTGCCTATTGCCAGAAGCTTTACCAGCAGTACGGCAACCACGCCGCCGATGTCGTCCGCGCCAATCCCTACCGCCTTGCCGAAGAGGTCGACGGCATCGGTTTCCTCAAAGCCGACGAAATCGCCGCCGGGCTCGGCATCGCCAAGGATTCCCCGGAGCGGTTGACCGCCGCCGCGGTTTACCAGATGAATCAATTGACCGGCAACGGCCACGTCGGTTATCCCGAAGAGGAGTTCGTCGCAAGCGTCGCCGAATTGACCGGGCTCGAGCCGGAAAAAGCGGTGCGCGGCGTCGACCGCGCGCTCGAACGCCGGATGCTGGTCCGCCAGACCGGGATGCTTTACGCTCCCGCCCTCGCCCGCGCCGAACGGGAACTGCCCGAATTGATCGGGCGCTTGAGCGCAGTAAAGCGCTTTGCCGGGCGAAGAATCCTTGACGACGGAAAAAAAAGCACCCTCGATTTGAGTTCCGAGCAACGCCTCGGCTGCGACCGGGTGGCGCAATCCCCGCTGACCATCATCACCGGCGGCCCCGGCGTCGGCAAAACCACGGTGGTCGGAGAAATCGTCCGCCGCGCCCAGGCCGCCGGGCTCAAAGTCGCCGCCGCCGCGCCGACCGGCCGGGCGGCCAAACGCCTCGGCGAAAGCACCGGAATCACCGCCAAAACCTTGCACCGGCTGCTGATGTTCGACCCCAAGAGCGGGCGTTTCGGCTACGACGAGACGAGTCCTTTGCAGTGCGACCTCTTGATCGTCGATGAAGTTTCGATGCTCGATGTTCTGCTGGCGCTGGCGCTGTTCCGGGCGATTTCGCCGGAAACCAGCGTGCTTCTGGTGGGCGACCGCGACCAGCTGCCGTCGGTGGGGCCGGGAACGGTGTTCGCCGACTTGATCGCTTCCGGGTTTTTCCTGACCACTCATCTCACCCAGGTCTTCCGCCAGGCGGAGGGGAGCCGGATCATCCGCAACGCCCACCGGATCAACCGGGGGCTGCTGCCGGAGAAAACGCCGCCCAACCAGGCGGAGCTCAGCGATTTTTACTGGATCGAACAGGACGATCCGGAGCGGGCGGTCGAGGTGATCGCCAAGTTGATTACGGAGCGGATCCCGGAGCGTTTCCGGCTCGATCCGGTCGACGATGTTCAGGTATTGTCGCCGATGAACCGGGGAAGCTGCGGCACGATCGAGCTCAACCGGGTGCTTCAGCAATTGCTCAATGGCGGCGACAAGCCGCAGTTCAAGTTCGGAGAACGGGTGATCAAGTCGGGC
>JAVBUI010000322.1:0-2606 GCA_031555495.1 Victivallaceae bacterium
CTTCTGCTCGCCGAAGGCTTCGAAGAAGCCGAGGCCGTCATCACCGCCGACGTGCTCCGCCGTCTCGGCGTCGAGCTCGACATCGCCGCCGTCGGCGTGCTCCTCGAAGTCAAAGGCGCGCACAACATCGAAATCCGCGCCGACACATACCTCAGCGAAATCAACCCGACCCACTACAACTGCGTCATCCTTCCCGGCGGCATGCCCGGCGCCGCCAACCTCCGTGCCGACGACGCCGTCATCGAGCTGGTCCAGTTCATCCACCAGTCGGGCGGCATCGCCGCCGCCATCTGCGCCGCTCCGATGGTCCTCGCCGAAGCCGGCCTCCTCGCCGGACGGCGCTTCACCGGCTACCCCGGCTTCGAAGCCGACTTCGGCGGCGCGCCCAGCGGCCGCCCGGCCGAAACCGACGGACGGATCGTCACCGGACGCGGCCCCGGCGCAACCTTCCACTTCGCCGCCGCCATCGCCGCCGGACTCGGCCTGGCCGGAGAAGTCAACGCGCTTTACCCCAAAATGATGCTCCCGGAGGATTTCTCCCGATGAGCTGCTTCGAGATCCTCAAATCCTCCTCCGACACCCTCGCCCGCCGCGGCCGCCTCACCACCCGCCGCGGCACCGTCGAAACCCCGGTCTTCATGCCGGTCGGCACCCGCGCCACAGTCAAGGCCATGTCGCCCGCCGAAATGGAAGAGCTCGGCGCCGAAATCATCCTCGGCAACACCTATCATTTGCTCTTGAAGCCCGGTCTCGACATCATGGCCAAAGCCGGAGGACTCCACAAATTCAGCAACTGGAAACGGTCGATCCTCACCGACAGCGGCGGCTTTCAGGTTTTCAGCCTCTCGAAATTGCGCAAAATCACCCCGGACGGGGTTAAATTCGCCTCGCACATCGACGGCTCGCGCTTTTTCCTCGGTCCGGTTGAGTCGATGAACACCCAGCGGGTCCTCGATTCCGACATCGTGATGGCCTTCGACGAATGCACTCCCTACCCGTGCACCTGCGAAGCGGCGGCGAAATCACTGGCGCTGACCCACCGCTGGGAACGAATGTCGTTCGAGCAGGAGCTCAACCCCGGCCAGCTCCGCTTCGGCATCGTGCAGGGGGCGATGTACAAGGATTTGCGCATCCACTCGGCGCGCGAGCTTGCCGCGATCGACTTCGACGGCTACTCGATCGGCGGCCTCTCGGTCGGCGAACCGGAGGAGCTGATGTTCGACATGCTCGATGCGACCACCCCGGAAATGCCGTGGGCGAAGCCCCGTTATTTGATGGGCGTCGGCACCCCGAAGCAGATCGTCGAAGCAGTCGCGCGCGGCGTCGATATGTTCGACTGCGTGATGCCGACCCGCCTCGGCCGCCACGGCAGCGCCTTCGTCGGCAAAGACACCATCCCGGTCAAGGCGGGGCGTTACGCCGAAGATTTCACCCCGATCGACGAAAACTGCAGCTGTTACGCGTGCCGAAACTTCACAAAAGCCTACATCCGGCATCTCTTCAACGTCGGCGAAATCCTCGGCGTGCGGCTGGTTACCTGGCACAACATCCATTATTTCCTGACGCTGATGCGCCGCATCCGCGCCGCAATCGAAAATGACACTTTCGCCGAACTCCGGCGCGAATTTCAGTAAAAACACAAAGGATCATAATTATGCAGGAAGAAAAACTCGTCATCATCGGCAGCGGCCCCGCCGGGCTGACCGCCGCCATCTACGCCGCGCGCGCCAACCTCAAGCCCTATCTGATTTCCGGCACCCTTCCCGGCGGGCTTTTGACCCAGACCAGCGAAGTCGAGAACTTCCCCGGCTTCCCGGAAGGCATTCAGGGCTTCGACCTGATGGCTCAGATGCAGCAGCAGGCCGAGCGCTTCGGCACCCGGATCGAGTATGACACCATCGAAAATATCGAGCTCACCGACGGCGGCGTTCAAAAGCTGAAGCTCTCGAGCGGCGTCGAAATAGCCGCCAGGGCCCTCATCATCGCCACTGGCGCTTCGCCGCGTTATCTCGGGCTGGAATCGGAAGAGAAATTCCGCAATCACGGTGTTTCGGCGTGTGCGACCTGCGACGGGGCTTTTTTCGCCGACGTTCCTGTGGTGGTGGTGGGCGGCGGCGATTCGGCGATGGAGGAAGCGACGTTTTTGACCCGTTTTGCGTCCAAGGTTTATATGATCCACCGCCGCCAGGAGTTCCGGGCTTCTCCGATCATGGTCGACCGGGCCCGGGCGAATGAGAAAATCGAATTCATTCTCGACTCGACCGTCGATGAAATTCTGGGCGACGAGGAGGTCAACGCGGTCCGGGTCCGGAATCTGGTGACCGGAGAAACGCGGACGGTCGACTGCAAGGGGTACTTTGCCGCGCTCGGGCATGTGCCGAATACGGGGCTGGCGAAGGGCGCGGTCGAGCTTGATGAGGCGGGTTACATCAAGCTGGGGGCGAATAGCTCGAAAACCAATCTCAAAGGGGTTTTCGCCGCCGGGGATTGCGCCGACCGCGTGTACCGCCAGGCGATCACCGCCGCCGCGATGGGCTGCCGTGCCGCAATCGACGCGGAGCGGTACCTAGGGGAGTAAAGCGTGCCAAAGCGCCGGTAAGGAGCGG
>JAVBUI010000173.1:0-2785 GCA_031555495.1 Victivallaceae bacterium
GGCTGCAACAAACTGGCGCTGGCGCAGCACCTCGACGACGCGATCGTTTCGCTGCTGATGAGCCTCGCCCGGGGGCAGGGAATCACCACGATGGGACCGAATGTCCCCGCCAAAGCGGAAGCGGTCCGGATCATCCGCCCGTTGATCATGACGCCGGAGCCCCTGATCGTCGAAAGCGCCGCCTTCTTCGACTTCCCGAATTCGGGCAAATGCGCGTTTGCCGAATCGCTGGAAGCCGACGGCGACCGCGCTTACTTCAAACGGCTGCTGGAGCAGATGTCGGAACGCATTCCCCATGTCCGGAGCCAGATGCTCCGTTCGATGAGCCATCTCGAGCCGGATTATCTGCTCGACCCGGCCTTTCTCAAGCTGGAGGAGGAGCAATGATTTCACTTGATCGGCTTCATGAAAGTCCGGAACTGTTGTGGACGGCGCACCGGGGAGCGTCCTTTGACGAGCCGGAAAACACCATGATCGCCTTTGACCGGGCGGTCGGGGCAGGGGCGCATTTCATCGAATTCGACCTCCGGATGTCGCGCGACGGCGTTCCGGTGGTGCTTCATGACGCGACCATCGACCGCACCTCCGATGGAGAAGGCCGCCCGGAGTCGATGACGCTTGCGGAGTTGAAAAAGTTCAACTTCTCTTACTTCCGCTTCGGAGAGCGATTGTCGCGTCCCCATTACACAGATTGCCGGATTCCGGCTTTCGAGGAGGTGCTGCAAGCTTTCCGAGACCGGGCGGCGATGAATATCCAGGTCTACGCCGATCATGCCGGGCTCGATGAAATCTGCCGCCTTTATTGCGATTACGGGATGGAAGACCGGGGATATCTGACGCTTGCCGATCCCGTGGCGGTGGAGAGGGCGCGGAAGTTTTCGCCCGGGGTTCAAATCTGTTTCACCCCCGGCTGGCACGAGCGCGCCAACCCGGAAAATCTCCGGCTCTGCGCATCATACGGCTGCCGCTTCGTCCAGCCGACCGCCGAGAGCGTTTCGGCGGAAACCTTCCGGCTCTGCCGCGGACTCGGTCTCCGGCCGAATGTCTTCGTCTGCGACACGCGGGAAAAAGCCGAAAAGCTCCGCAACCTCGGAGCCCCCGGCCTGATGACCAACAAAATCGTTTATTTCGGCAGCCTCGACTTGCGGTAGCTCAAAGAGACGTTCTGGTAGATCCGCTGCGGCCCTTCGCCCGGCACCGCGATCCGGCGCAAGCATTCGTCGAGCGCCATCCGCCCCATCGAGGGGTAATTGACCGCGACGGTGTCGACCGGATAATAGTCGGGCCGCAGCAGCGATTTCCCGTCGATCGAGAGAACGGTGTAGTCATCGTAAAGGTTGCGTCCGGTCTTGTCAAAATACCCCTGCGCAGCCCCCTGGGCGCGGGTCCCGCCGACAAAGAGATATCCCGCTGAACGATCCCGGAATATCTCGAAATCCTCCAGCCCGTCGAGATCGGGATCGCGCGGCATCGGCGTCTGATGGCTGATCAAATTCCCGTGTCCGCGCCAATATTCGGCGAAGAGGCGGCCGCGAAAGTCAAAGGCCGACTTCGGTTCGGCATCGTGGACGTCATAGCCGATCAGGTGAACGTTTTTGCACTGATGTTTCAGGAAGTACTCGGTCGCCAGCTCGGCCGAACGCACCGGATCAAGGTCGATGGTCGAGGCGAAGTCATAGGTGCGGTGCATATTGACCCCGACGCAGGGCCGGATATGCGGCAGCGATTCGAGGACGGTGTCGTAACAGCCCAACAGGATCACGCCGTCCGATTCGGCCGCGATTTTGCGGAGCATATCGGTGCTCGAATTGCGGTATTCGGTAAAGTGGAGTTTGAGATGACACCCCAACTCCCCGGCGCGCTCCTGGAGCCCGATCAGGACGTGACCGCAGTAGCTCGTCTGAATGTTGACCGCTTCGATGATGACCCCGATCTTCTTGCCGCTGCGGCTGCGGCGCTGTTTCCGGTCACGGACGTAGGCTCCCGATCCGCGCCGAAGCTCGATCAACCCGCGGTTTTCCAGCTCCTTGAGCTTGCGCCCGACGGTGCTCTGGGGAATCAGAAATTGGGCGGCGAGCCGCCGCTGCGACGGAAGCTTGGTGCCGGGCGGAAACGCCCCCCGCACGATCATCGCTTCGAGGTAATCGAGCATTTCAGTATAAATCTTGGTGGATCTTTTTGCCATATTTTAGTTCTCCTAATTGCTTCTCAAGAGGCCGCCGTTCGGCTCCGCCGTTCGCCGACCGCGCCGGTGCGGCGTTTGACTAACCATATCTGATAGAGTTTCCAGAAACAGAGCGAGGCGGCGACCATGAAGAGGCCGCGCCACAGAAACAGCGCCCGGTAGTGGCCGAAAATACTGAAAAAACCGGTTCCCGACCCGTGCGCAACGCATCCCTGCTGGAGCACGTCGAGCAATTTACCGCCGAGATAACTGAAAATAATGATGCAGATCGAGTTGAACATCGCCCGCGACGACGAAAATTGCCCGTAGGTACCGGGAGGATAGAGGTCGATGCTGACCTTGATCCCATCGATCGAAGTCGGCAACCCGGCAAGCGTGATCAGCATCATTAAAATCAGATATGTCCAATAGCCCTGAACAAAAAAGTACCCGAAAAGACAAAGCAGCGCGACTGAGAGCCAGCTGTAGAAGAACACCCGGAAGTGATTCGCCTTGTCGAGCATCCAGCTCATCGGCAGGATCAGCAGCACCACCCGCCCCAGCATCGCGTTGGCCGCGCCGTACTCTTTGAGCGACATACCGATTTCGTCGAGGCAGAAG
>JAVBUI010000176.1:0-3484 GCA_031555495.1 Victivallaceae bacterium
ATCCTACAGCGGCCTCCGCCACGGGACGGAAAATCCGCGCACCTATATTTATTACCGCACCCACCTCGGCGCCCGGCGGGCGATCGAATGGGCCGCCGCCCGGCCGGAGACTGACCGCAAACACGTGGTCTTTCAGGGCGCCAGCCAGGGAGGGACCTATGCGCTTGCGATGACCGCGCTCTGCCCTGAAATCACCGCCGCCGTCGCGATGGTCCCGGGCTTCGCCGACCAGGGCGGTTGGCTCAAGCGGATCGGCAACTCCCATTTGCTTGCCGCGTCCGAAAAAGCGCCCGAAAAAGAGGCCGCGATGCTCAAAACCGTCTCTTATTTCGACTCGGTCTACTTCGCGCGGCGGATCAAAATTCCGATTCTCTTCACGGTAGGCTACGCCGACCGCACCTGTACCCCGCACTCGGTTTACGCGGCCTATAACGCCGTCACCGCGCCGAAGGAGATGCTCGAAGACGTCGCCTCCGGCCATGCCGTCTCGCCGATGATGGGGGCCGCCCGCGACAAATTCGTGCGAAGCCGCCTCGGCCTCGGCGCGACGCAGTGACCGCCATGCCGGACGTGATCACCACCCGTTTTACGGGATTCAGCGATTTGTATCACGACGTCCGTCCCCGTCCGCCGGAGAAGGTCTGTCGAATTCTGTTGCAATGGCTCAAAAGCGGCCGGGCGGAAACCGTCGTCGACCTCGGCTGCGGCACCGGGCTTTCCACCGGAATCTGGCTTCCCTTTGCCGCGCGGGTGATCGGAATCGAGCCAAACGGCGACATGCGCCGGACGGCGGAAACCGCGGTTCCCGGCGCCTTTTTCGCCGCCGGGAGTTCGTATGCGACCGGCCTGCCGGATCACTCAGTCGACATTGTCACGTGCTCGCAATCGTTCCACTGGATGGAGCCCGCCGCGACGCTGGCCGAAGCCGCCCGGATTCTCCATCCCGGCGGGATTTTCGCGGTTTACGACTGTGCCTGGCCGGTGACGGTCGGGGTCGGCGCGGAGCGGGCTTTTGTGAAATTCGATGAGGGAATCAAAGCGCTTTGCGCAAGCCGCCGGGATGAACTCCCGGCCGAGCCGAAATTCCCGAAAAACGCCCACGAAGGCAATATCGTTGCCAGCGGCAGATTCGCGTACTGCAAAAAGATTCTGTTCGACAACGAGGAGCCGTGCGACGCGGAGCGTTTCATCGGCATCGCGCTGTCGCAGGGCGACGTGCAGACCCTCCGAAAAGCAGGCGTCGCGGAGCTCGCACCCCTGATTTCCGAATTCAAAGCCGCCGTCCGCGCCGATCTCCGCCGTCCGGCGACGATGTTCGTAAGCTACGAACTCATCGCCGCCGTTACGTTCTGAACGGACAGCACCGCTTACTCAAGCGCCTTGAGCGCCCGTTCGTAGCCGGGTTCGTTGACGATGTCGGAGACGAGCTCGGAATAAACGACCCTGCCGTTTTCATCGATCACCACCACCGAACGCGCCAGCAGCCCCGCGAGCGGCCCGTCGGTCATCAACACGCCGTAGTCCTCGCCGAACTTCGAAGCATAATGGAAATCGGAGAGCGTAATCACGTTCTTGATCCCTTCGGCGGCGCAGAACCGGCTCTGGGCAAAGGGCAAATCCTTGGAAATGCAGAGCACCAGCGTGTTCTCCGTCTTCGCCGCGAGTTCGTTGAATTTCCGCACCGACATCGAGCAGACCGAAGTGTCGATGCTCGGGAAAATATTGAGCAGCAATTTCTTTCCCTTGCCGCTCGCCAGCGTGAAACGCCCAAGATCGCTCCCCGTCAAACTGAAATCCGGCGCCTTGCCTCCGGCGGCAATGAATTTTCCGGCCAGATTCACCACTTCTCCCTTGAACTTCGTCGTATTCGTCATGATCTTCCCTCCTTGATTGCGGTTTCTACTATAATCTACCGCTTCCGCCGGGGAAAGCAAATCGGAAAACGAAAAACGCCGACGGAACCGGAAGTCCCGACGGCGTCAGACCGCATGAAAACTCAGCGCAGACGGTCGTTGTAAGCCTCCAATGCATCAAAAAAGGCCTTGACATTGGCGATCGGCACCGCGGGCGGCAGGTCGCAGCCGCTGGAGAGGACGTAGTTGGGATAAGCCGCCGTCCGGGCCAGCAACTCAGACGTCTTGGCGTAAACCTCGGACGGCGTCATCGCCTTGAAGACACTGGCCGGGTCGAGGTTCCCCATCACCGGCACCGGTGGCCGGACCTGGTCGAGGATCGTGCAAATATCGACCGCGTTCCCGACATGGAGCGCGTCGGCTCCGGTCGAGAGGAGCGCGTCGACCTGCTTCTCGGTCTTGCCGCAGTTGTGGAGCACCACCATAAAGGAGTCGTCGCGGACCGCCGCGATGATGTCGCGGACATAATCGGCGGCGAATTCCCGGCACATCTCAGGCGACAGCAGCCCAGCCGCGGGCTCGGCGATCAGCGCCCCCGCGACACCGGTCGATTTGATCGCAAGCAAGTAAGATTTGAGGAACGAAGCCGTCTTCCGCAGCAGCGCATGGGCGACCTCGGGCTCGCCCGCGGCCAGCATCATCATTTCAGTCATGTCGGCAATCCGCCCGGCGAGCGAAAAAGGCCCGATCAGGCCACCGAAAACCGGCCGCTCCAAATGTTTCGCACAAAGCTCGGCGCAACGCAACACCTCGCCGGTCCGCGCCGCCCCCGGCTCCGGCACCTTCAACGCCTCGACCGCCGCTTCATCATTCGCCAGCGCCCCGACCACCGTCGGATTCTCAAGCTCGGAAAAAGCGATCTCGCAGCCGAAAGCCTCGGCCTCGATGGAAAGATCCATGAAAGTCACCGCCACATCCGCCGGGCAAACCTCCGCCAACGCCTCAATGCAACGGAACTGCAACGCCCCGTCCTGAAAAACCTCCCGCGGACGCGCCCCGATCAATTCCATCCCCGGAGAAGTCATAATCGGCAGCGCCTTGCGCAAAGGCGAGGTCATGATTTCATCGATAAACTGCTTCTTGTTGAATTTCATATCATCCTCCCTGTTGTGATTTTGCTCTAATTATACTGCAAACAATTCAAAAATCTTTCCGGAAAACAGTATCTTATTGCTCTATATTATCATCAAGCCAAGCAAACACAATTAACAGGAAAAAGCGCTCAATATAGAGCAAAAACAGCTTTGACGCGGCGTTAAGCGTATCACCTGATCGGTCCATCGCGTCCACTCCATCCACACACCGCGTAGCTCCGTGTCTCTCCGTGTCCCCTGCCAGCATGCCCTCTGCAACCACCACGACTGATCTCATGCGGCAGTGTAGGTGGGGGAGCATTCGCCGCATCGATACTCCACGATACCGCGTGCCGCAGAAGGCCCGACGCGGTATCGGACTGCCACGTACCGCAGAAGGCACGGACGCGAGGGAATCTTTCCGCAAAAAAGCGGAGAGATTCCTGAGCCTTTGGAGTAGGGGGTCGAGAGGGGGCGAACCTTTTTTAAAGGTTTGCC
>JAVBUI010000302.1:0-2602 GCA_031555495.1 Victivallaceae bacterium
TTCCGGGCAGAAGTCCGGGAGGACCGCTTCGTTGGTGAATTTATTGAGCTCGTAAACGCTGTTGGCGCGGATGTTTTTGGGCTTCGACACCGTTTCGCCGCCGGGGCGGAGCATCACCGTCTCCGGCAGGATCTGGCCGTCGAGCCGGACCGGAGTGAGCATCGAATAATTACGGCGGAAGCGTTCGAGCCCGACCGAGCTTTCGTTGAAAACCGCTTCGGGGACGACGGTTTGCTTCACCGCGTCCCAGAACTCGCGGCGGGCCGCTTTGAGTTCGGCGGCGGGGCAGAACAACGCGCCTTCGATATTGCATTTGATTTCCCCGGCGGCGAGGAGCTCCGAGTCGGCCATCGCGAAGGCTTCGGCGACGGTTCCGGCGTTCAGCGGATGCTGTTTCGCTTCGGCGAGCGCCCAAGTTTTGCTCCATTCGGGGAAGGGGGCGTTGAGCACCGCGACTTTGATCGACGCCGCGTTGACCGTGATGTCGAGGGCGATTTTCTTCTTCGGCGCGGGAAGCGCCGCGAGCCGGGCCGAATAGTCGGAGGCGCTTTCGCCGATTTTGAAGACCAGTCCCCGGAAGGGGGCCGGTTTGTCGCAGCAGATGAAGACCGCGTCGCCGGGGCGGGCTTTGCGCGCTTCCATATTGTTGACGAACATTTTGGTGATGGTCAGCGCGGGGCCTTCGTCGCCCGAAACCGGCTGGACGCGGAGGCGGTCGCCGAGGTGGAGCTTTTTGGTGGCGGTGAAACGGAAGCCGTTGTCGCGGAGTTCGTCGACGGTACCGCAGAGGAGGCCCGCCGCGCCGAGGTTTTCGTGGCTGATCAAGGTCTTGGCCGATTCGGCGGTATAGAAGCCATGCGACCACTTGCGCCCGCAGCTCCGGGAGAGGAGGTTGCGTGCTTCGCCGAGGAGTTTTCCCTTGTCCGCATCGGCGGGCGCGTCGAGCATCATCCGGTAGGCGGCGACGACGTTGGCGACATAGTCGCTCTGGCGGAGGCGGCCTTCGATTTTCAGCGAATCGATCCCCAGACGGCGCAATTCGTCGAGCTGGTCGATCATGCAGAGGTCCTGCGGCGAAAAGAAGAAGCCGTTGCCGTTTTTGCTGAAGAAACGGCGGCGGCAGGGCTGTTTGCAGCGTCCGCGGTTGCCGCTCGCGCCGCCGAGCCACGACGAAAAAAGGCATTGGCCCGAGAGCGAACAGCAGAGCGCGCCGTGGACGAAGAGCTCGATTTCGACCGGCGAATTTTTCCGCATCAGTTCGATCTCTTCGAGAGTAACCTGACGCTCGAGGATGACCCGCTTCAGGCCCATTCTGGCGGCGGTTTCGAGTCCCGCCGAGTTGTGGAAGTTCATCTGGGTCGAGCCGTGGATGGTCAATTGCGGGAAGCATTCGCGGATGATCCGGATCGCGCCGGGGTCCTGGACGATCAGCGCGTCGGGGCCGAGGTCGGCCAATATTGCCAGCATTTCGACCGCGTCGGTCAACTCTTTTTCCTTGATGACGGTGTTGAACGTCACGTAAACCTTGCGGCTGTTGTGGTGGGCGTACTCGATGATCCGGCCCATCGAGTCGGGGGTGAAGTTTTCGCTGCGTTCACGGGCGTTGAATTTGCCGAGCCCGGCGTAGATCGCGTCCGCGCCCGCGTCGAAAGCCGCCATCGCCTGCGGCGCGGCGCCGGCGGGAGCGAGAAGTTCCATTTTTTTCATAATTTTATCTTTCACAATTTGATGTTTATTCCAATCGAATGCGCGGATCCGCCCAGGCGTAAGCAAGGTCGGCAAGCAGGTTCAAAACGACGAACAAGAGCGCGCTCACGATCACCAGCGCCTTGAGGAGCTGGAGATCCGAATTATTCAAGGCGTCGATCCCGGCGAAGCCGAGGCCCGGAATGCCGAAAAAGGTTTCGAGGAGCAGACTTCCCGTAAAAAGGAACGGCAGCGACGCCGAGGCGCGGGTGATCACCGGGATCATCCCGTTGCGGAGGAGATGTCCGGCGTAGATTCGGTAGGGGGAACACCCTTTTGCGGCAGCGGTGCGCAGATATTCGCGTTTGAGCTCGTCGACGAAGACGGTGCGGAAAAAGCGGACGTTGCTGCCGAGCCCCGAGACGATTCCGACCAGCACCGGCAAGGCGAGGTAGACCCACGAGCCCCAGCCCCAGACCGGGAAGAAATTGCAGTAATACCCCAGGAACCATTGGGCGAAAATGATCAAAACCAGATAACTGATGCTCATCCCCCCCACCGAAAGCAGCACCAGCGTCCGGTCGATCCAGCGGTCCTTGTAGGCCGCCGCCAGCAATGCGAGACCGACGCCGATGATCAGTTCCCCGGCGAAAATCGGCAGCATCAACCCCAGCGACGGGCCGACGCCGCGCCGGAGAATCTTGCCGATCGGCTCGCGGGTGGTCAGCGTTTCGCCGAAGTCGAGGACTTTGACGTAGGGGAAGTTTTTTTGAAAACTCACGATTTCCCCGAGCGCGCGGGAGAATTGCGAGCGGAACGGATTTTTTTGTATCCGGTACGGCTCGACCCGCAGAAGCTTGCCTTCGAACCGGATCACGACTTCCCGGTCCGGGTTTTCGATGAAAACGGTTTTGCC
>JAVBUI010000004.1:0-4337 GCA_031555495.1 Victivallaceae bacterium
GTCGGCTTTGGGATTCATCGCCGCCCGGACGAAATTACCGAGCGCCTTTTCCCGCAGCGCCGAACCCGTCAACTGCGTTGTTTTGACCGCTCCGGCGGCGGGAGCGGGCGCGTCCCCCCGGGCGGCGTCTTCGCCGATGCCCCCGGCGGAAAGGATGGAACAGCATCCATAAATCAGCAGCATGGCCGGAATCGATTTGGGCGTCATAAGCGAAATCCTTTCAGTAAAGTTACTTCACTGTAAATATGGCGCGGAAAAATGAATTTGCAAGCAAAACAGCGGGAAAAACCGTCAATCCTGCGCCATCCGGACTTTGCCGATCACCGAAGAGGCCGGAATGGCGCCGAAATCCCGGCTGTCGAAGGAGGTGACGCGGTTGTCGCCGACGACGTAAAGCCGTCCATCTTCGACGATCAGCCGTTCCAGCCGCGCATCGGGATGGTTCCGGCAGAGTTCGATCGCCGGGATCACCTGCCAGCCGGGAATCAGCACGGCATTGGCGTCTTCGGTACGGATCATCAGGAGCTCGTCTCCGGGCATTGCGACCACCCGTTTAATGAAGAATTCGCCGTCGAGCGAAAAGTAGACGACGTCGCCGGTGTGAAGCACTTTGCGGATGGGATAACGGGAGTCGATCCAGAGCAGCGCCCCATTGGCGACGGTCGGCTCCATCGAGTCGCCGACCACCCGGATCAGCCGGTAGGGCTGGAGCTCGTAAGCGCCGCGCGCCGCCAGCGCCAACAGCAATAATCCCGCCAGAATTTTCGTGGTCCGGCTGATTTTCAGTTTGCAAAAAGATCCCGCCACTGCTACACTATCCTTAACCACATCAAACTCGAGGTCGCCGATGATTGAAATATTCGTCCCCGCCGAAGCGGATTTCGAAGCCTTATGGCGCTTCAACCACGACGTCTTCGCCGCCGAGCTCGGCATGAGAGAGCTCCGCGGAGACGGCCTCATCGTCGACAAATTTCACTACAAAAACATCTATTTCGCCGCCCGCCGCGAAGGCGAAATCATCGGCATGATCACCGCCCACTGGCAAGCCCCCTATTCGGCGGCCGGCCACTTCGGCGAGGAAGTCACGGCGATGCCGGACGGCGGCCTCCTCGCCGAAATCCGTCTCTATGCGGTCAGAGCCGATCTTCGCGGCTCGAGCGTTTCGACCCGGCTCGGCATCACCATGCTGACCGAACTCGGACGGCGCGGGATCGACGAGGTCCTGATCTCGGGAATCGAAGAGCAGAGACCGCTTTACGAACAACTGGGCTTCAAGGTTTGCGGCGCGCCCGCCGCCAGCGGGGAAACGACCTTATATCCGATGCGCGCGAAGCTTGCCGATGTACTGCGCCGCTGCCGGACGGTTAGACACTATCTCTAATCTCAAGCATTCTCAAACAAAACAGTCCAGCGCAAGATCGCTCAAACGCCGCTCGGCTTAGTCGTGGCCTGTACGGCCGTAGCCGGTCGCCGCCTTTGGCGGCTCCGCGCCCCTCAGACGGCGGGGACCTTCGCTCGCTGCTCCTTGCCCTCCGGGCAATTCCTAAGCTCGCGGGCCCGGCGCTGCGGGCCTTACAGCCACCCGCTTTGCGGGATGACTGTTTTAATCTTTGGCCTTCTGCGCCTTCAACCGCTCGACGTCGGCCTGGGCGAATTCGATCACCTGTTCGAATCTCTGGGCGTTGGTGCAATCGGCGCGGACCAGCGACTGGTGCGCGTCGAGCACGGTTTCGGCGGTCGAGCGCAGGTCGCCCGCCGAAGCTTGCGCATCGCCGCCTTCATCGGCGGGGACTTCGGCGGAAAAGGTGAAGAGTTTTTCGACGCCGAGCCCGCGCAAAAGTCCGCGCAGATTGTCCCCCGCCCCGGCGACCGTCACCGGCACCCCGCTGCGCCGAGCCTTGAGCCCGATCATCGCCAGCACGCCCATAAAGGTGCTGTCCATCATCGTGCACTGCGAAAGATCGAAGATAAACGGCTCCTTCCCGCTCAGGTCCTTGACCAGTTCGCGGATCGGAACGGCATAATCGAAGTTGGCGCGGCCGGAAACCCGGACGATGTAACCGCTGCCCTGCGGCTGAATGGTGACGCCGATCGCTTTCATAGGATTACTCCTTCCCCAAAAAGTTCGCCCCCTTCGGCCACGGGCCTCGGGTCCGCTTCGCGGCTTCGGCTCTCTTTCCGGGGGCCCCGCTCTCCGTCATTCCGTGCGGCTACGCCGTACTCATGACTTCGAGTGAGGTGTTGTTTACTGTTCCAATACCGCTTTGATCCGGCGAACGCCGCGACTTGAGCTCTCTTCCTTGGCAATGCGGAACTTGCCGAGCTCGCCGGTCGCATTGGCATGCGGCCCGCCGCAGATTTCGCAGCTGACGTCGCCGATAGTGTACATTTTCACCTTGTCGGCGTAACGGTCTTCAAAAAGCCCCATCGCGCCGGCTTCCTTCGCCTCGGAGACGGAGGTTTCAACCACATCGACCGGGATATTGCGCGCGATCGCGGCGTTGACCAGGCCTTCGACTTCGGCGAGCTGTTCCGGCGTCATCTTGTCCTCGTGCGAAAAGTCGAAACGGAGCCGGTCGGCGGTGATGTTCGAGCCGCGCTGTTCGACGTGTGGCCCGAGCACCTTGCGCAGCGCCGCCTGGAGAAGGTGGGTCGCGGTATGGAGCTTGGCGGTCACCTCCGACTGGTCGGCGAGGCCGCCCTTGAACTTCTGCTCCGCCCCCTGGCGCGAAAGCTCCTGGTGTTTGGCAAAAGCCTCCTTGAAGCCCTCAAGGTCAACTGTGAAATTCTGTTCTTTGGCCATTTCGACCGTCAATTCGATCGGGAAGCCGTAGGTTTCGTAGAGGTAAAAGGCGTTCTTGCCGCTGATCACCTTGCGTTCGATGTGGGCGGGGACGCGGCTGATGAATTTCTCAAATTCACGGGTGCCCTTCTCGAGCGTCTGCTCGAACTGGCGCTCTTCGCGGTTCAGTTCTTCAATGATCCGGTCACGGTTGGCGCGCAATTCCGGGAAAACGCCGCCCAGCTGTTCGATCACCTGTTCGGCGATCCGGGCGGTGAAGTGCTGCGTGATGCCGAGCTTGCGCCCTTCGCGGATCGCGCGCCGGATCAGCCGCCGCAGCACGTAGGGCTGGTCGACCTTGCCGGGGGTGATGCCGTCGCCGATGATGAACGTCGCGGCGCGGAGGTGGTCGGCGATGATCCGCTCCGAGGGCGAACGTTCGGCGGGGGCGTCGGCAATGCCGCGAATCCGGTCGAGCTCGGTGAAGATCGGGGCGAAGATTTCGGTTTCGTAGCAGCTCGTCTTGCCCTGAAGGATGGCGGTGACGCGCTCGAGGCCCATGCCGGTATCGACGTTTTTGCTGGCGAGAAGCTCGTATTTGCCCTCGGCGGTTTTGTTGTACTCCATGAAGACGTCGTTCCAGATCTCGACCCAGCGCTTGTCGGCGGGGTCATAGACCGAGGGCGGCTCGCCGCCGCCGGTCCAGTAGAACATTTCGGTATCGGGGCCGCAGGGGCCGGTCTGCCCGGCGGGGCCCCACCAGTTGTCTTTTGTGCCGAGCCTGGCGATGCGTTCGGCGGGTACTCCGAGCGAATTCCAGAGCTTCCACGACAAATCGTCGAAGGGCGCGTCGTCGTCGACGGCGAAAACCGTGACGGCGAGCATCTTGAGCGGAATATTGAGGTTTTCCTTGCCGGTCAGGAATTCAAAGCTGTAGCGGATCGCCTCTTCCTTGAAGTAATCGCCGAGCGACCAGTTGCCGAGCATTTCAAAAAAGGTCAGGTGAACCGGGTCGCCGACCTCGTCGATGTCGCCGGTCCGGATGCACTTCTGAAAATCGGTCAGCCGTTTCCCCAGCGGGTGCGGCGCGCCCTGGAGGTACGGCACGAGGGGGTGCATTCCGGCGGTGGTGAAGAGGCAGGTCGGGTCGTTCTCGGGAATCAGCGGCGCGCTCTTGATCTCTTTGTGTCCCTTGGAAACGAAAAAGTCGATATATTTCTTGCGGATTTCGGAGGCTTTCATTTTCGGTACAGATCTTTCATATTATATTGGTGATTATCCATCACATTAAAATACCATTCCGACGCTTTGAAATCAAGCGCCGGAAGGTATATATTATACGGATTATGACACTTGAGAACATTCACAATCTGATCCGGCGGCGCGGAGCGGAACTTGTCATCCTGATCGTGACGATAACGCTCTTCGGCTTTTTCGCCCTCGGCGACGTCGATCCGCACCACGACGGGATCATGCTCAAGCCCGCGGCCGACGTGGCGGCGGGCAAAATCCTCTTCCGCGACACCTTCACGCAATACGGATTGTTGACCGTTTT
>JAVBUI010000384.1:0-2610 GCA_031555495.1 Victivallaceae bacterium
CTCGGCTGGCCTCTGCTCGCCGAGCGCCCGCCGCAGACGCTTCACGAAGCCTTCGAGCTCGCCTACCTTTTTCATGAACTCGAGGAAAACGAGGGCGAACAGGTCCGGACCATGGGCTGGTTCGACCGTCTCTACATCAACTTCTACCGCCGCGACCTTGAGGCGGGCCGCTTGACCCGGGAATCGGCCAAGGAATTGATCAAATATTTCTGGATCACCTTCTATGCCAAAACGCAAGGCAGGCTTTTCGGCAAAAATTTCTGTTTCGGCCCCGAAATCAACGAACTTTCGTATCTCGGCATGGAAGTTTACCACGAAATGAATGTCGTCGACCCCAAGCTCTCCGTCCGGGTCACCCCCGATACGCCGCGGGATTTCCTGAAACTCTGCGCCCGCAACATCCGCGACGGGCGCAACGGCATCGTATTCCTGAACGACCGCGTGATCATCGACGCCCTGATCAAACATGGCCGCTCCCCGGAAGACGCTTTCGACTACATTCCCATCGGCTGTTATGAGCCCGCCGTGCTGGGCAAGGAGGTTTCGCTCTCCGGCGCCACTCAGCTTTATCTTGCGAACGTGCTGCTGCATGCTCTGAAACAAGGGCGGCAATATGCCACCTTCGACGAACTGAAAGATGATTTCTTCCGCACGCTCACAGAGACCGTCCGGTATATGGCCGGACAGCAAAGCCGCTGTGAGAAAATCTGGCCTTTGGCCAACCCGGCGCCGTTCCTCTCCGGCACGTATCAGGAGTGCATGGCGAGCGGCAAAGACGTGGCCGAAGGCGGCGCCAAATACAATACCACCGGCAATGTCGTGGGCAACATCGCCGATTACGCCGACTCCATGGCCGCTATCGAATACCTCGTTTATCAGGAAAAACTCTGTACGCTGGACGAGCTCCGCGCCGCGCTGGACGCCAACTGGGCAAATTACGAAAAACTCCGGTTGCTCGCCGGCAACCGCGCGCCGAAATGGGGCAACAACGACGACCGCGCCGACCGATTCGCCGTCGAAGTCGCCAGCCTCATCGGCCCGTATCTTTCCACGCTGGACAACGGACGCGGCGGCAAGTTCACCCCGTCGATCTATGGCCAGCTGGTGCTGGAAAGAGGCGCCCTGACCGGAGCATTCCCCTCCGGCCGCGGCGCCGGTGAACCGCTCTCGAAAAACATGGACGCCGCCATCGGCATGGACCGCAACGGCATCACCGCGCTGATGAATTCCGCCCTGAAAATCGATTACACCGATTATCCCTGCGGCACCTGCCTTGACCTGATGCTCCACCCGAGCGCGGTCAAGGGCGAAGACGGAGTCGAAGCGCTGGTCTCGATCATCCGCGCCTTCATCGGTCAGGGAGGCAGCGGGCTGCAGTTCAATATTTTCGACGCCGCCACACTGCGCGACGCCCAGGTCAACCCGCATGCTTACGCTAATTTGCAAGTCCGCGTCTGCGGCTGGAACGTCCGGTTCATCGACCTGAAACCGGAAGCCCAGGCCACCTTCATCGTCCAGGCGGAGGCCATGACATGACCACCGCTCCGCTTGTTGAAATCAAACGCGTCGCCGTCCACGCCGGCCCCGGCATCCGCACCACGGTTTTCCTGAAAGGCGGGCCAGTGCGCTGCCTCTGGTGCCACAATCCGGAAAGCATCCGCCTGAAGCCGGAACTCGCGCTGTTGCAAAAACGTTGCACGCTCTGCGGAGAATGTGTCAAATTCTGCCCTTGCCACAGCATCGGCGGCGGCGAACACCGGATCGACCGGGTCTTTTGCACCGGCTGCGGCAAATGCGCCGACGCGTGTTTGTTCGACGCGCTGGAACTCTATGGCCGCCCCATCACCGCGGACGAAGCGGCCGACGCCATCCTTGAAGACCGCAAATTCTACGAATATTCCGGCGGCGGCGCCACGCTCTCCGGCGGCGAACCGCTGCTGCATCCGGAGTTCTGCTCCGGACTTTTCGCGCGACTGCAACGCGAAGGCGTCCACACCGCGCTCGATACCTGCGGCTGCGTCCCGTGGGACTCCTTCGAAAAGGTCCTGCCGGTGACAGATCTCATTCTCTACGACTTCAAACACGCCTCCGGCGAAATACACCGCACTCTCACCGGCTGCGGCAACGAGTTGATCCTCGAAAATCTGCGTCGCCTATCCCAAACCGGCAAGCCCGTCGAAATCCGCATGATCATGATTCCGGAACTGAACATGTCCTCACACGACCTCGCCGCCGCCGCGCGTATCCTTGCGGGGCTGCCGAACATCACATGCCTGAAACTGTTGCCGTACCACGCCTTCGCCGCCGCCAAATACGAGGCTGTCGGAGACATCGTCCCCATGCCCGCCACCCCCTCCCCCACTCCGGACGCAATGGCCGCCGCGGCTCAGTTTCTCGGAGAAAAATCAGGCTTGCCGGTCATTACCGGCTGATAAGCGAGTCTCCCCCATTTTTCGACTCCGGTTCGCGCGGCGATTCCCCGCAATTGCCGCGCGCCGGCATTTGAAATGCGCACACTTGCTGTGTATGGTAACGGAAAGGAGATTTCAGCAATTATGAATCAGTTCCGAACCATCGAGTTGTCAACCTGGCCCCGGCGCGGGATGTTTG
>JAVBUI010000023.1:0-3954 GCA_031555495.1 Victivallaceae bacterium
TCTGCTGGACGCCAAAACGCCGCTGACGCCGGCCGTGCCGACCGCGACGGTGGCGACGGTGGCGACGATGGCGACGCAGGATTCACCCGCCCCTCCGGGCCCCGATGTGACGATGGCGACGCAGGATTCTTTGGTTCCGGGCGCGGAACGTGCCGCCGCCGACACGCCGCCTCCCGATCGAGTTCCCGACAGACGAAAACTTCTTTTGGGGGCGGCTGCGGCTGCCGCCGTAATTTTTATCGCAAGCGGAGTCCTGTTCCTGACTTTCAGCAAAAACAGTTCGCCCCGTCCATCCGCTCCGATCGCGGACAAGGCGCCGTCCCGCCCGGTTGCCGAGGCGCCGACGGAAACGCCGCGTTCCTCGAGCGAGGTTGCGCTTTCGGAGCGGGCCGGGGAGCCGCAGGCGGACGCCCTCCGGGAAAACAGCATCGTATTGCTGGGCGATTTGTCGACGAAGGCGGAGACCATGAAAAAATCAATTGCCGAAATTGTCGGCGGCAGCGTTTCCATGCTGGAAGCGGAAATTTACTCCGCTTACCGGAATCAACTCAAGGAAATCATCGCCAGCAAGCCGAAGCTGTTGATCCTGAACCTGGCGGGGCGTTACGCCGAACTTAATCTGTCGACCTCGAATTTTGAAAATTTGATCCGTGCCGACGGCGACATGCTGCGGGACAGCCAGGTCCCGTTTGTCTTTATCGTCGGTAAGGTCGATGATGCATCGGGGAAGGGCGGACGATTCAACGAGGCGATCCGGGAACTCTGCCGTCTCCGCAGCTACAATATCATCGATTTCGAACGGCGGGACCATGTCGGCTTCGCCGGAGAAATCAGCCGGCTTGCCGCTTCCGGGTTCCAATAAATATGTGTTTTCTCCCGTCCAATGAAATAAAAAAACAAAAACAACAACAGGAAAAAAAATGAAAAAACTCTTTCTCGGACTCTTCGGCGCCGCTTGCGTCGCCGGGCTCACCGGCTGCATCAACATTCACAGCAGCGATGGCGGCAATATGACCATCTACCCCCAGACAAAGGGCCCGGTGGACAACTACCGTCCGCTTTACACCGTTGACAACACCAAACGCGTGACCGGCAGAGCCCAGGTAAATGTCCTTTTCGGCATATTCACCTGGGGCGACAATAACTCTTTTGCCGACAATGCTTCCATTGCCGGCAACTGGTTCTCCGCTCTGTTCCCCGACGGGCAGAAACTTTCTTCGCAGGCGGCGTTCTACAATGCCTGCAAATCGGCCAATTGCGATGCCGTGGTTGCCGCCCGTTACGAAGTCAGGAGCGAAGACTATTGGGTTTTCTCCAAGTGCACGGCGGAAGTCAGAGGATTCCCCGCGGTCCAGACCAGCGTCGAAACCATCAAGCCCTTCCCGTATTACATCGACGCGCAGGGCAAGCTGGTCGTGCTGGAATCGTTTATCACACCGGTCAAGCTTTTCGACGAAAGACCGGCTGAGGCGAAGCCGAAAAGCAGTTCGATTTTCTAAACTTAATTTCTTTGGGACGCGAGACGGAGAGGGCCCCGGGGCTCTCTCCGGTTTTCAGAAAAGATGATGCAGATGTGTAAATACAGTTCATGTTCCGCCATCGATGCGGCTTCAAAGGCGCGTATCGTATGCATATTGTCGGCGCTCGTCCTGTCGGTCGGCATGCTCCGGGCGGCGGATGCCGAAAAGCCTTCCCCGGCGGAGCGCCTGGTCGGAGAATGGCAGGGATATATTGAAAATCGCGGCGAAGTTACCTTCAAAACCTCATATCGTTATCGGTTGTCCCCGGATGGCAGCTGGACGATTCATGATGATTCCGCCGGTTCTGACGAACGGCAGGGCTGGTTCAAAGCCGAAGCAGGGACGCTCTTCCTCCAACCGCGTGCCGCCGCGGAAAAAAATCAGAATGCGGCGATTGCCGCGGCGATCGTGAGCGATGTCCGCTTTGAAATCCCCAACTCATTGTTGCCGCACCGCAAATTATTTTACAGCAGGCTGTCCGCCTCGGACGCCATGACCCTCGAGGCGGCGACGGGGAAATGGCAATTGAAGCAAAAACTCTTCGACAGCGGCGAAATCCGCAAAGCTCCTTACATCGTGGAATTCAAGGACGACTTCACCTATCAGGTCACGCAAGACGGCAAAACTCTGCCGCCGGAATGGAGCGCAGGATCGTTCGAAATTGAAAATGGATTTTTGAAATTGAAAAACACCTTCCGGGAAGCGGGATTCTGGCGCAATCCGGTATTTTTCCGAAAAGACGGGCGGCTCATATACAACGATGGCGACCTCTGTTTGTGGGGCGAGCCTGCCGAGGGCCGGAGTTCCGGCCGAATTGACTGAGAAAAACGTGAAAAGTTCAGTCGGCGATCGTTTTCCGGACAATTTTTGAACGGCGAATATGCAAAGGAGTGTGCAATGAATACAGAAATGCGTTTATCGGGTGGACTTCAGGCGTTACCGGACATTCAGTATGTTTATCTTGACTTTGACGGAGAAATCACCGGCTATCGCGGAGAAGCGTGGACCGTCGACCGGGTGGAAGTGACCGATTCGCTGCTGGACGCGGAAGAGATCCGCGCCATTGCCGCAGCCCTCAATGACCGGTATTCCGGTTCCAACATCATTTTCGTCACCGGTCGCCCGGTCGGCGTCGAATTTTCGACTGTTTACATCGGTTATACCTCGAGCTTCTCCTCCCGCGGGAGCTTCGCCGGGCTCGCCGAAACCGTCGACGAAGGCAACCTCAATCGCACCGACAACGCCTTTGTCATTCTCACGGGCGGAGAATCCATCGCTCAAATCATCGAAATTGTTGCTCACGAGACCGGTCACCTCACCGGGACCATCGACCATGGCGGCGACGGGCTTGAGCGTTATGGGCTCACCTATCACTATTACCATATATCATCCGGAGTCACCAGTACCGGAATTATTTTAAACTTTACTGACTCCATGTTCATTTCCGACCGGGGCGTGGCCAACAACACCATTGTGAGCTCAGGAGGATACGCTCATGTTTCCGCCGGGGGAACGGCCAACGGCACAATCCTTGAATCGAGCGGCTACATGAACGTTTCCAGTGGGGGGATCGCGAACATAACAACCGTGAATTCAGGCGGATTGCTCGTCTACAGCAGCGGTTCGGCCTCCGCCACCACCTTGAACTTCGGCGGGAGGATGAGCGTCTACTACGGCTCGGCCGACAGCACCACCGTGAATTCCGGAGGAGCCATGACCGTGTCCGCCGGCGGCAGGGCGAGTGTGATTACCGTGAATTCCGGAGGACGATTGGGCGTTGTCGAGGGAGATGCCGAACGCATCACCCTGAGTGCGGGCGGCGGCGTGGCGATTACGAGTTACGGCTCCGGGCTGGCGGATTTTACGAATATGGGAGAGAATACCGTCGTCATAGAAAGAATCTCCGGCAATAGGGTGCTGGGAACGATTCGCGACCTCTCTTTTTCAGGATACCTGAACATCGAAAGCGGCGCCGCGGCCGTCAACACCACCGTGACTTCCAGCGGCTGGATGTATATTTTGAACAACGGCACTGCCACAGCCACCACCGTGAACCGCGCGGGCTACCTGACTGTTTCCAGCGGAGGCATGGCGAACACCGTGACCGTGAACTCCGGCGGATGGTTGGGTGTTCGCAACGGCGGAACGGCAAATGGCGCTACCATAAACACAGGCGGCAGCATGGACGTCTCCGATGGCGGCCGGGCAAGTTCCTCCACCGTGAATTCAGGAGGAGTCATCGCCGTTTTAAGCGGTGGGTACACCGATAAAACCACCGTGAGCTCGGGAGGAAAACTCGCCCCCGTCAGCCAGGGGCGGGTCGACAACACCATCGTCAGGGAGGGCGGCCATCTCGAAGTGTCCTATGGGGGCATCGCCGACAACACCACCGTTTCCTCCGGCGGCAGCATGATTCTGACCCTGACCGGCGTCG
>JAVBUI010000215.1:0-3308 GCA_031555495.1 Victivallaceae bacterium
ACACCGCCGCAAGCAGCAGCAACAGCGCGACGACCGTCGCCGAGAGGAAGTAGAGGGAATTGGGTTTGATCATAAGTGTTTTCTTTCAATCCTGGATGAAGCGGTAGCCGACGCCGCGCACGGTTTCGATCATATCGACTAATTCGCCGAGCTTGCGGCGGAGACTGACCATCTGGACGTCGATCGCCCGCTCGGTCACGGGGTAGTCGGCCCCCTTGACCGCGTTGACGATCTGGCTGCGGGTGTAAACCCAGCCCGGACGGCGGGCGAGGAAATAGAGGATTTCAAATTCCGAAAAAGTCAGGACGGGCGACAGATCGCCGAATTTCGCTTCGCGGGTTCCGCGATTCATATAGAGGACGCCGCGGCGGATGGCGCCTTCGGTATCTTCGTTTTCGACCGCGGCGCGGCGGCGGAGGACGGAGTGGATGCGGGCGACCAGGACTTTGGGGCTGAAGGGCTTGGGGACGTAATCGTCGGCGCCCATTTCGAGGCCGATGACGATGTCGCTCTCTTCGCTTTTGGCGGTCAGCATGATGATCGGGATCGCAGCGGTTTCAGGATCGGCTTTGAGCTTCCGGCAAACGCTCAGGCCGTCAATTCCGGGGAGCATCAGATCGAGCAGGATCAGGTCGGGGGCGAACTCCTTCGCGGCGCGGACCCCGAGTTCGCCGCTCTCGCAGCTCTTCAGCCGGTCGTAGCCGTTGCGGATCAGGTTGTAGCGGATCAACTCCTGGATGGCCTCTTCGTCTTCGATGATCAGAATTTTCTCATTGCCCATAAATATTGCCTTTCGTAATACTCTAAAAATATCCCGGAAACGCCAAAAAGCAATTGTAAATCGGTTAGGATTGCGTTAGGTTATAACGGATATTATATTAGTTCAGGGAGTTATGAAATGAATGTCAAAGCTGTATTATTGTCGTTATTGCTGCCTGTCGCGGGTGTTTATGGCGCGGTCTGGACTTCGGAAGCGGGAATTCCGAAGAAAATCGAGGATTCCGCCGCGCTCGATTTCTCCAAAGCCGGGGCGGTGACGATCAAAGTTGAAGTCCTCATCCCCCCGTCGGCGTTCCGCACCAATGTCCGTCAGGTGTTGCTGGCGAAAGGGACCGATACCTCGGCCGACAGTTGGAATTTCTCCTGGGTGTCCGGTGAGGACCGGCCGACCGCGGGACAGCGCTTGAAATTCAACATCGCCTTCAGGGACAAAAAATATCACCGGTTTGAAGTTCCGGTCAGAATCAAACCTGACGAGCCGACCGAGCTTGCGGTGACTTGCGCCGGGGGGCTGCTGACCTTTTACCAGAACGGACACCTCCTCAGGCGGGAAACCTTGGCAATGATGCTCCCCTCCGGGTCTCAGCCGCTGCTGGTGGGCTCGTATCCGCTCCGGAGCAATCCGTCGCCTTTCGAAGGCGAAATCCGCCGGCTTGAAATCGTCCCCGAGCTCCTGAAAATCGAGCCGGTGGGAAAGGTCGACATTCCCGAGCTCCATTACCGGAATTTCGATCTCGCCGACAAAACCGTCCCGGCTCCGGCCGCACCGCCTTTTTCGATCACTCAGGCGCAAATCGAACTTGCGCGGCGCAAGATCGCGACGCAGGCGTGGGCGAAGGAGCTCGAAAAGAATATCTTCGCCGACGCCGACGCCCTGTTGAAAATAACCCCGGAGCGCCTCGAGTGGCGGATTCCGGTCCTTCCCGGCGCGGCCTGCAGCTGTCCCAATTGCGGTCATCCCTCCAACGTGGTCTGGAACTATTCGCCGGAGGAGGATGGCTCGAAGTTGAGTTGCGCCGGCTGCAACACGGTGTTCCCGAACGAAAAATTCCCCGAGGACCAGGTTTTCACGCTGACCCTCGACAATGGCCGCAAGGTCGAAATGAACTACCACCTCGGCCCGGACGACAAGCTCAACGAGGGCAGGCGCTACTTCCTGAGCGGCGTGATGCGCGAGCGGCGGATCAAGCTCCTGATGGGGCAATTCCCGTCGCTCGCCGCCGCCTATGCGCTGACTTCCGACCGGCGTTACGCCGAGAAGACCCGGGAAATCCTGCTCCGCTTCGCTGAAGTCTACCCCGGCTATCCGGCCCGGCTCCGCAACTCCTACTACGCCGGTTACGGCAATAACCCGATCGAGGGGAAATTCTACCGCTGGAAGCTCGGCGACAGTCAGTTCATGGTGGCGCTGGCGACCGCCTACGACCTTACACGCAACTCCGGCGTCTACTCCGACGCCGACAAGCTGAAGATCGAGAACGACCTCTTCCGCGAATACAAACGCATGATGACCGCCTATCCCCCGTGGCGCGACCTGACCAATTCGCTCCCCTTCGGCTATGCCGGGATGGCTTACGTCGGGCGGGTGCTCGGAGATCATGAGATGATTTCCTGGGTGATCGAAGGACCGCAGAGCCTCAATGTCTTCATGGACACCTGGTTCCACCGCGATGGCTTCTGGCACGAAAACACTTGCTCCTATCAGGCGATGACGCTTGGCTACATGCACCGGATTCTTGAAGCGCTCACCGGCTACAGCGATCCCGCCGCCTATCGTAAGGGCGACCGCTTCGACAATCTCAACGTCGCTTCGAAGGTACCGATGCTGGGCAAGAGCTACCTCTCGATGACGGCGGCTTTGATGCCCAATGGGCTGTTGCCGGGTGTAAACGACAGTCCCGCCAACCTCCGTTACCAGCCGAGGTTGGTCGAGTCGGCGGTGCGCTTCTTCGATTCGCCCGAAGCGCGTGAGGCGCTGCGTTTCGTCGGGGAAGGGGAGACGCCGGGTGCTCCGACGATCGAAACGCTGTTTACCTTTGACCCGTCGGTGGCCGCCGGGGAAAAGAGGGTTCCACGCGCCGCGCGCGAAAGCATTCTCCTCCCCGGTCCGCGCTGGATGCTGGCGCGGAGCACCGAATATGGGCGGCGCGGCGGCGTGCTGCTTTTCGATTTCGGCGAACAGCATTTATACCATACGCATATCGCCGCGCTCAATTTTCTCTATTTCGACTACGGCGTGGAGCTTGCGGCCGACACCGGTTATCTGAGCGCCCAGCATAAGCTGACGCCCTTCAACCAGTCGCCGCTGGCGCACCAGACCGTGATCATCGACGGCAAAAAACACGAGCGGAAGGGCCGCCGGGTCGAGGGTCTCCTCTTTTCGGCCCGCAACCCGGTCTTCAAGGTGGTCCGGGGCTCGGCGCCCAACGTCACCGGCAAAACCGAAGGCAAATTCGAGCGGACGATGTTCTATGTCGACCGGGGAGAGGGAAACCGTTATGTCGCCGACTTCTTCGAGGTTGAGGGGG